>JAAXTT010000008.1 GCA_013336365.1 Peptococcaceae bacterium | reverse complement strand
GGTTAAGAACAAACGGGGCGGGGGAGAATTCCCCTGCCCTGCCTTTAAGTATTAAAGAGTTAGATAATGTTTATGAATTGCCTTTTAGCAGAGCTGTTCATCCTAATTATGAGCAATCAGTCCCTTCCATGGAAGAGGTTATTTTTAGTCTGACAGCTCAAAGGGGATGTTTTGGGGGCTGTTCCTTTTGTGCCCTGACCTTTCATCAAGGCAGAATAATTCAGCCTCGTTCCAAGAAATCGTTGATCAATGAGGCAAGGCTGATTGCCGGTCATAGTAAATTCAAGGGTTATATTCATGATGTTGGTGGACCCACAGCAAATTTCAGACAACGAGCTTGCTCAAAACAGGAAAAATATGGTGCCTGTAATAATAAGCAGTGTTTATATCCCGAGCCATGTGAAAAACTTGAAATTGACCATAAAGAGTATTTGGAAATTCTAAGAGAAATGAGAAAATTGCCGGGAATAAAAAAGGTTTTTATAAGGTCAGGTCTTCGCTATGATTATCTTATGGCAGACAAAAGTAAATATGCCAAGGAATTTTTTGAGGAATTATGTGAACATCATGTTAGTGGGCAGTTAAAGGTTGCTCCCGAGCATTTTTCCAATAAGGTATTGCAGTTTATGGGAAAACCGCCTGTATCAATCTACCAGGAGTTTAAAAAAACCTATGAAAACATTAACAAAAAGCTGGGTAAAGAGCAGTATTTAGTGCCTTACTTAATGTCCAGTCATCCGGGATCCTCTTTAGAGGAAGCTATTGAAATGGCAGAGGTAATAAGGGATTGGCAATACACTCCGGAACAGGTTCAGGACTTTATTCCAACTCCGGGCAGCCGTTCTACCTGTATGTATTACACCGGATTGGATCCGTATACCATGAACAATGTGTATGTGCCAAAAATGTCCGGTGAAAAAGAAATGCAGCGTGCCTTATTGCAGTTCAGAAAACCTGAAAACTATGAGCTGGTTTATCATGCCTTGCAGAAAGCCGGACGTAAGGATTTAATCGGATTTCACCCCAAGGCACTGATCCGGCCCAGGAGGGCAGAGTTTAAAAATAAATCAGAAAAACCAAAAGTCAGTCCAATAGAAACTAAAAGAAAAAATAACCGGAGGGTCAAATAGCTTAGACAGGAGACTTTTTCACGAAAAGGCTTTTTGAACCAAGGAGCAAGGTTTTTACAATAGGGATTTTTCCCAAAAGATAAGAGGTCATTAGAGAGAGTCCACAGCATAAAATCAGGTCTGCTGTGAATTGCAGATAAAAATTCAGATTCCACTTCAGGGAGGTGGATTTACATACTAAGGATATAAAAACCGGATGAATAAGGTAGGCCCCATAAGAGTGCAGGCTTATCTTTTCCAGTAACAAACTGATTTTTGAATATTTTTTTGTAAGCAGAATTGATAGATAATAAAGAAGTAATATTGAAAATAAGGAATATACCAACATATTTAGATTTAGGGGGGCAGTAATATTGAAATTTACTGTATAGCCCTGATCTTTTATTGTGGCAGAGGAAAGAGTGTTATTAACAAGATACAGGGTAAGGATGCTGAAAATCAAAGCAATCCAGAGCCATTTGTCAGAAATCCATTTTTTGTACCTGGGATAGTTTATGGCTGCATATCCCCCGAGGGTGAAATAGAATATCCAGGATAAAAAAACAAGATGGCGGTATTTTGTGAAAAAAATAGTAAGCCAGTTGGGGTCGTTCTCTGTTAAAAACAAGGGAATTAAATGTGCTGATATTGCTGAGATGGATAAATCCAGTAGGGCAAAAAGCACAACAAGGTAGCCAAGATGATTTTTAACTTTAAGAAAGATTTGGCGTATAAGGGGGAAAAGGAAATACATCTGTAATATCATAGCAATATACCAAAGATGGTACATTCCGGTTCCCTTGATAAAATTCAATAACGTAGTCATAGGGAGCTGGAGAAGATTGTCAATCTTCTCCAGCTTAATAGCGGAATATACAGTGAAAAGGATAGTCCAGCAGAGATAGGGTATGAGGGTATCCTTTATTCTTTTTGACAGGTATTTATCCAGGTTAATATGGTCAAAATAATTATAGAAAAGCACAAAACCGGTAATGAAAACAAAGGTCGGAATTGCAAAGCGAATGCTTGTAAGAACTATGGACAGAAATACTATGTTTGAGTAGCTCAGGCCGGAAAGCTGATTAAGATAGCCAAGAATATGTTGAGTTACTACAGCCAAAAAACAAAGTCCGCGCAATGTTTCTATTTCATTTATCTTTTTCTTCACTATAAAAATGCTCCATTAATAATCGATAAAAAGTTAATGTGTTTTTTTGCCGGACAAAATTATTTGACAATAAGTACAGAGCAGTCAGAGTACTTGACCACCTTGCTGCTTATACTGCCTAATAGATAGCCTTGTATTTCACCTAGACCTCGACTGGCCATAACAATAAGGTCGTAGATTCCTTCCTTCGCCTCAGTGCATATTTCATGGCTTGGGTGTCCTTTGCGAATTTTGGTTTCTATTTTAAGTCCTGAATCGGCATATCTTTCATCTACCAGGTCCAGCATCATTATGCCGAATTTTTCTATTTCCAGTAGAAAGGCATTATAGGATGCTCCGCTAAAATCATATTGTGCATATATAGGGGTTTTTGGAATAACATATAGAACAGTTACCTTAGCCCCCATTGATTTAGCCAGAGCAACTCCCTTTTCTATTGCTTCATCGGAGCGATGTGATCCATCGGTTGGTATTAGAATTCGATTATAAATATAAATCAGCTCCTTGATATTATTTATTAAATTGTACACCTTGAACAGGTACTCAACAAGGGAAAGTTTGAGATAGTATGAGTAAGTTTTTGAATATTATCAGTAATCTGACCGGATTATTATTAATAGGTATAGATTCTCCTGGAGATAAAAGGATAATGGGAAGTAAAAGAGAACTCAGTATTAACGAGGAGTATATTCATACTGTCGGTAACTGAATGCGAATTTAGGCCTAAAACAGAGAAAAGAGCCAATAATTAGGCTAAAATCCCATATTTCTTTGTTTTTTAAGATTTGCTATGGACCGGATATTTTTGTATTATTTTTTTGTTAGCACTCATAGTTGGCGAGTGCTAACACATAACTTTATAAAACAGCTATAATAGGTAGTTTAATAGTAGTAATAATTTCTTTAAATTTTAAGGGAGGTTTAAATAATGACGGAGAAGATGATTATATTCGGTGAAGAGGCACGCAAGGCTCTTGAAAATGGGGTTAATGCTATGGCAGACTCCATTAAGGTTACATTAGGACCCAAGGGACGGAATGTTGTTTACAAAATGTATGGTCAGATGCAGATTGTAAATGATGGAATTTCTATAGCAAGAGAAGTAATTTTATCAAATCCTTTCGAAAACATGGGCGCCCAGCTAACGCATGAGGTAGCGTCAAAAACCAATGATGTTGCAGGGGATGGAACAACTACCGCAACAGTATTGGCTCAGGCTATGGTTAGAGAAGGAATGATGAATGTTGCTGCAGGGGCAAATCCTGTTTTGGTCAAGCATGGAATTGAAAAGGCAGTAGATAAAATTGTAGAAAGATTAAAGTCAGTAGCTATTCCGATAAAAGGCAAGGAGGCTGTTGCTCAGGTTGCTACTATTTCCTCAGGCAGTGAGAAAATAGGTGAAATGGTGTCTGAGGCAATGGATAAGGTGGGAGAGTACGGAGTTATAACCCTGGAAGACTCCAAGGGCGTTGAGACAACAGTTAATGTTGTTGAAGGGATGAGCTTGGATCACAGGGGTTATTTGTCTGCCCAGATGATAACCAACAATGATACCTCAGAGGCTATATTGGAAGAGCCATATATATTTATTACAGATAAGAAGGTTACTGCTGTCAGTGATGTTTTGCCAATTATGGAGCTGGTGTCAAAAACCGGCAAGTCATTGCTGGTTATAGCAGAGGATGTTGAAGGTGAGGCCATGTCTACCTTGATTTTAAATAAAGTTCGTGGCTCAATCAAATGTGCTGCAGTACGCTCACCGGCATATGGAGATAGAAGAAGAGCCATGCTTGACGATATAGCAATAGTTACCGGAGGCAAGGTTTTAACTGAGGATGCCGGTTTTAAGCTTGAAAATGCTACTCTGGAAATGTGTGGCAGAGCAGATAAGGTTATTATTAAAAAAGATACTACCTTGATTGTTGACGGCAAGGGTAGACAGGATGAAATAAAGGACCGGATGGATACGATAAAAAGTGAAATAGAAAGTATCCCATCAGAATATGATCTTAATAGGCTCCGGGAGAGATTGGCAAAAATTGCCGGAGGCATTGCTGTGATTCGTGTCGGTGGAACCACCGAGGTTGAGATGAATGAGACCAAGCTGCGTATGGAGGATGCTATTAATGCTACCAGAGCAGCGGTGGAAGAGGGTATTCTGCCTGGTGGAGGGACTGCCTATGTTCAGGCTATAAGCAGCTTGGATGAGCTTGTGCCGGTCAATAATGATGAAAAAGTAGGTATTGATATTATCCGCAGGGCGTTGGAAGAACCATTGCGCCAAATAAGCATCAATGCCGGACTTGAGGGCTCTTTAATTGTGGAAAGGGTAAGAACCGCAAAGCTGGGAACCGGATTTAATGCAGCAAGCGGCGATTATTGCGATATGGTTGAAAGCGGAATCATTGACCCCCTAAAGGTAACCAGATTTGCCTTGCAGAATGCTGCAAGTATTGCGGCCTTAGTTATTACCACGGAAACAATAATTGTGGAAAATCCTAATGCAGTAAAGCCAAAAACGCCTCCTCAGAGTGGCGGCGGCGGTGGTGGTATGGGTGGCATGGAACAAATGATGGCCGGCATGGGTGGCATGGGTGGCATGGGTGGCATGGATATGGGCGGTATGGGTTTCTAGTAAACAGTCAAATAAGAGGTGTCTCCCTTGGGAGATGCCTTTTTTTGTAATTAAAAATATACTCTACTCTTCCAACAGGGGATAGTATATGATAATGTCTTAATAATAAAAATAATCCTGTAAGTATAATCTGATATAAGGAGGAAAAATAATGTTAAAAATTAAGGATGATATATACTGGACAGGAGTCAAGGATTGGGAACTGAAGAAATTTCATGGAGAAGAACTGTCAACTCACAGAGGATCAACCTACAACTCATTTTTAATTAAGGATAAAAAAACTGTTTTGGTAGATACAGTATGGACACCCTTCAAGGAAAAATTTGTTGAAAAACTGGATAGGGAGGTTGGCCTAGGTAATATCAGTGCTATTGTTATCAATCATGTTGAGCAGGATCATGGAGGAAGCCTTGGATTTTTAATGGAGAAGATCCCCAATACTCCTATATATTGCAGTAAAAACGGGGCAATGATGATAAAGAAACATTTTCATCAGGACTGGAACTTCAATGTGGTAAAAACCGGTGATATCTTGGATATTGGCAAGAATAAGCTGATTTTTGTTGAAATGCCAATGCTCCATTGGCCTGATTCCATGGCAACCTATGTTACAGGCTCCAATGTTCTGCTATCCAACGATGCGTTTGGACAGCATTATGCAACTCCATATATGTACAATGACCAAGTGGATCAATGCGAATTATTTCAAGAGGCACTAAAATACTATGCCAATATTTTAACTCCTTACAGTAAGCTGGTTAAACAAAAGATAAATGAAATTATTGGACTTAATCTCAAGATAGACATGATTGCACCAAGCCATGGGATTATCTGGAGAGAGAATCCCATGCAAATTGTGGAAAAATATAGTCAATGGGCTTCAGAATATCAGGAGGATACAATTATTGTCCTCTACAATACTATGTGGGGTGCAACCAAAAACATGGCCGGAGCTATAACCAAAGGTCTGGAAGGTAGCGGACTTGCTGTAAAAATGTTTAATATTGGCAAGGTAGACAAAAATGATATTATCACCGAAATTTTCAAATCAAAAGGAATAATAATGGGTTGTTCTACTGAGAATAGAGGTGTTCTGAGTGATACAGCAGCTCTATTGGAAGTAATCAGGGGTTTGCAATTCAAGAATAAGGTGGCTGCCAGCTTTGCTTCCTATGGTTGGAGCGGAGAATCTGTAAAGGTAGTAGAGGAAAAGTTAAAGGTGGCAGGATTTGAAATTGTTCTGGATGGTATCAAGGTGCAATATGAGCCAAGCCTTGAGGATTTAGAAAAGTGCCAGGATTTCGGCAGGGAATTTGCTTCAAAGCTTTAGTATATAATAAAAAACTAATAAATTATAGGGAGTGAAGTTTTTTGAAAAAGGTCACAATTGAAACTGATAAAGGCAGTATTGTATTGGAGATGTTTGACAAGGACGCTCCAAATACAGTAAGCAATTTCCAATCTTTGATTGAGGATGGCTTTTATAACGGCTTAACCTTCCACCGTGTTATTCCTGGTTTTGTAATTCAAGGTGGTTGTCCTCAGGGGAATGGCACCGGTGGTCCGGGCTATGCCATACCCTGTGAAATTAATGCCAATAAGCATTATAGAGGTGCCTTGTCAATGGCCCATGCCGGCAAGGATACAGGTGGAAGTCAATTTTTTATCTGCCTTGGAGATTTTCCTCATCTGGATGGCGTTCATACAGTTTTTGGGAAGGTTATTGAGGGGATTGAGATGATTGACTCAATTGAATCCGGTGACAAAATGAACAAGGTCTCTATTGAGGAGATTACAGAATAATTAAACAGGCATAATTTGGTTAATAAACGGTATCAGTCAATGACTGATACCGTTTATTAAGTTCAGTTTATTTTTTGGAGAGTTTTTTTGTTATTTCCACTATTATAAAGGGCATAAAACTCAGGATAAGGACAAATATCCAATCAGAGGGCTGGAGGATCACAGTGTTAAATACCTTTCTCAGAAAAGGGACAAATATTGTCATTGCAAGCGCAGATGTGGAAACAAGGAAAGCAGCAACAAGGCTGAGATTGGATTTGATTCCTATTTTAAAGAGTGAAAGCTCATTATTCCTAACATTAAAGGAATGAATCAATTGAGAAAGCGCCATAGTTATAAAGGCGACAGTCTGGGCTTCTTCAATGCTTCTTCCCCAGTGCAGGGCTGTCCAGAAGCCTCCAAGTGAGATAATACCCAGCATTAAACCTTGCCAAAGAACTTTCAACCCCAGCCTTTTGGGAAATATTCCTTCGTCTGATTTCCTGGGAGGTTTAAGCATTATTCCTTTTTGGGGTGGCTCTAAGCCCAAGGCCAAAGCAGGAGGTCCGTCAGTTACCAGATTTATCCAAAGAATCATAATAGGACTCAAGGGGGTCCCCAAGCCCAGCAATAATGCAAAAAATATTACGAAAATTTCCCCGACATTGCAGGATAGAAGATATTGAATTGTGCTTTGTATATTTAGGTATATAGTGCGTCCTTCTTCAATGGCTTTAACAATAGTTGCAAAGTTGTCATCTTGCAGGATAATATCGGATGCTTCTTTGGCAACCTCAGTTCCGGTTATCCCCATAGCTGCCCCGATATCAGCTTTTTTCAGTGCCGGGGCATCATTTACCCCATCTCCGGTCATGGCTACAACATGTCCATGATGCTTAAGGGCAGAAATTATTTGAAGCTTGTGCTCGGGAGAGACCCTGGCATAAACAGTAACCTGGTTGACAATATTATTAAGTGTCTCATCATTCATCTGGTCTAACTGCTCTCCGGTAAGACTTTGGTCGTCAGGCTTTCTTATATTTAACTCGGAGGCAATTGCTTTTGCGGTATCCAAATGGTCTCCGGTTATCATAACTGTTTTTATTCCTGCTCGATGGCATTGGGCCACAGCATCTTTAGCTTCCGGGCGTGAAGGGTCTTGAATGGCAAAAAAACCAATAAAAATCAGCTCGGTTTCCGCAGCAGGGGACATCTCTGCAGGAACCTCCTGCCATTTACGGATAGAAATAGCCAGAACTCTCTGCCCCAGAGAAGCCAATTCTGAATTAACCTCAAAAAATCTACGATTAATATCATCATCAAGAGGCAGAATACTTTCTCCTGATTTGTAGCTATTGGAGCGGCTTAAGATAACATCGGGAGCACCCTTTGTAAAGGAAATAATTGAGCCCTCAACATTATGAAAGGTTGTCATCATTTTTCTCTGGGAATCAAAGACTATTTCTGCCAGTCTTGGATAGCTTCGATTTGTGTCCTCTTTGGATAGCCCTGTCTTTGCAGCGACTACAATAAGGGCACCTTCTGTTGGATCTCCAATTATTTTGTAGCCCTTTTCAGTTTTATCAAGTTTGGCATCACTGTTAAGCAATCCTCCCAGTAGCATAAGGTAAAGATTTTGATTATCTTCTGGAGATATCTTATTATTTGATTTATCTAAAATATCTCCCTCAGGGGCATATCCAGCTCCGGTTACATCGAACATATTATTTTCAAGAAATATTTTTGTTACGGTCATTTCATTTTTTGTCAGGGTCCCGGTTTTATCGGAGCAGATAACAGTTGAGGTGCCCAATGTTTCTACTGCCGGCAATCTCCTGACTATGGCATTTTGCCGGCTCATTCTGGTTACACCTAAAGCCAGAACAATAGTGACCACAGCGGGAAGCCCTTCAGGAACTGCTGCAACCGCCAGACTGATAGACATTAAAAGCATATTCAGCAGGTTTTCTCCACGCCAAAGACCAAGAAGAAAAACAAAAAACACAATTACTATTGCAGCGGCCGCCAAACCTTTGCCCAAAACTGCAAGCTGCTTCTGTAAGGGGGTATCCTCTGAATCCGAAGCTTCCAGTAGCTCTGCAATTCTACCCAGCTGAGTTTTCATTCCTGTCTCTACAGCTATGGCTTTGGCACGTCCACCGGTTATAGTAGTTCCCATAAAAAGCATATTTTTTCGATCACCGACGGATGTTTCCTTATCCGTAACAATTGTTGCATCTTTCTCATTAGGCAGAGATTCACCGGTTAGTGCGGATTCATTTGAATATAGGGAAATTGCCTCAATTAATCTTAAGTCAGCCGGAACAGAATCTCCCGCATCCAGTATAATGATGTCACCCGGTACTATTTTTTCTGCATCAATCATAATGATTTTTCCATCCCGCAACGCCTTTGCAGATGGTTTTGTCATATCCTTTAAAGCCTTCAGTGCGTTTTCTGCTTTATTTTCCTGAATTACTCCAATAACGGCATTAAGAATAACAATAATCATAATAACGATAGTATCTTCGATTTCTCCCAACAAGCCTGAAATAATCGCCGCCGCAATTAATACCAGGACCAGTACCTCTTTCATTTGGCGAATAAACATGGAAAATAGACTGTGAGCGGGTTTTTGATTTAGGCGATTTTCACCATACTGCTGGATTCTAACATCTGCTTCCAAACCATCCAGTCCTGTATCCTTGGAAGAGAAAAGCTTATGAAAAATTTCCTCTATAGGAAGAGAGTGCCAGTTAATATTATTCAATCAAGACCTCCTGTAAATTAATAATAACGACAGATATTCAATTTGTTGCAGAACAGTATATATTTATCGGGACAACATTGATTATTATTATTTTATTATAGTATAGTCTATATTAAATAGTACATATGATACTGAGGTAAGAAATGTCTGATTATTTAAGCTCATGGGATATTTTAATTATAGGGGGAGGTCCTTCCGGAATGATGGCTGCAGCTGCAGCCGCTGGAGAAGGTGACCTAAGGGTTGCACTTTTGGAGAAGAATTCTTCCCTTGGCTGTAAAATGCGGATTACCGGTGGAGGCAGATGTAATCTAACTAATGTTGCAACTTCAGATAATTTTTTTAGCAATATCCCGGGAAACGCTAAATTTTTAATTCCTGCTCTGTCTGTTTTCTCTGGAAAAAGTTGTATTGATTTTTTCCGAAAACTGGGCGTTTCCACCAAGGTTGAAGAAGAAGGAAAAGTATTCCCGGTAAGCGATCAGGCTAATGATGTGGTTGAGGGACTAAAGGAATATCTTGTGAGAAAGAGGGTAGATATCCTTGATCAAATCAAGGTCTCTGAGCTTATCGTTGAGCAGTCTGTCTGCAAAGGAGTTGTAACAGAAAATGGCAATAGATATTTTGCCAAAAAGGTAATTTTGGCTACCGGAGGTGCATCCTATCCGGCAACCGGATCTACCGGTGATGGCTACCTATTGGCTGGTATGGTCGGTCATTCCATTAAAAACGCAATTCCCGGATTGGTCCCATTGGTTTTTAGGGATTCAAATATTGCCAAGAATGTACAGGGAATATCAGTGCCGAAGGCAACAATTACCTTGCTTAAAGGCAATAAAAAGCATTCAACCCAAAAAGGTGATATAATTTTTACCCACTTTGGTCTTTCCGGACCTGCAGCACTGAAAATTAGCAGAGAGGTTTCGAGCTTGGTTAATCAGGGTGATGAGATTATTCTATTGATAGATTTTTTCTCGGAAAATAAAGATGAGGAATTGCTTAATAAATTGAGCACTTTGGCTGGACAGCAGCCCAAGAGAAAATTGCTCAGTATTCTTAAACAATTGATTCCGGACAGGCTTGCGGTATTAGTTTTTCAAATGCTTAGACTTGATTTAGATAAAAATGCAGGTGAGACAGGGAAAGTCGTTTTGAGAAAAATTATTGATTATTTAAAGAAGTTTCCCGTAGAGCTTTCAGGTACGAGACCTTTGAAAGAGGCAATGGTGACTGTAGGCGGTATTGCAACAAAGGAAGTAAATCCCAGAACTATGGGTTCTAGGTTGATTGAAGGACTGTATTTTGCCGGGGAATTACTGGATATTGATGGATATACCGGCGGCTATAATATGCAGATTGCCTTCTCTACCGGTTGGCTTGCAGGCATGTCTGCCAAAGAGAGCATATCCTGAAGGGTTGTGTATTGAAATAGATCAGAAAACCCATTATCATGAGCCATTTTCAAAAATATTGGCAGAAATATTGGAGTATTTGCCTCCAAAGGGTCTTACATTTCAGGAGCTTTTTTTATCTCTCGGGCTTCGGGGGCAGCTGGCATTATGTATGGTTTTGACAGTGCCTTTTTTGTTGCCGGTCTCAATTCCCGGCAGCAGTGTTCCCTTTGGTTTGGTTATCTGTATTATAGCTATCAGGGCAATTAGGGACAAACCATTGCAATTACCGGAAAAATACGCTAATCAACTTATTGGTAGAAAATATTTACAGTTTGTTTTGAAAAGGGCAATTAAAATATTCAGCTACCTGGAAAAATTTTCACGTCCGAGACTGCTGGTGCTCACAACGGGAGTATTCAGCCAGATTGTCAATGGCACGATAATGCTGCTGGTCTCAGTAATGCTGATGTTTCCATTACCCATACCATTTTCCAATACCTTACCGGCATATGCGGTTCTTTTTTTAGCTGCAGGCAATTTGGAAAGAGATGGTTTTATAATGCTGGCAGGGTATTTAATGACATTTTTCTCAGTAACATATTTTAGTATTCTCTTTTTCATGGGCACAGAAGGATTAATTGCCCTTTTCCCTTGGTTGTTCTGAGTGGCTGACAAACCTCGAGCCGGTTTAAGAGAATTTTTTAAAGGTTTTCATAAAATCATCCAAGGAATCTGAGAGATCTCGTTCCTCCATAAGATCCTTTTTTATCTGATCGGATAAATGGCATGCCAGCACATTTATGCTTACTCTGTTGACAGCTGACTTTATAGCTGCCAACTGGGTTACTATTTCACCACATTGGCGATTTTCCTGAATCATTTTGTGAACTCCCCGAACCTGACCTTCAATCTTTTTCAATCTTAGTAGCATTTCCTTTTGAATTGCGGCATCTCTTTTTGCCTCTTCCTGTTGGATCGGGATGGCATTTTTTTGTTTATCACTGTTGGATAAAGGCATTTTCTTTACCTCCTGAAGGTAATACGCTTTAAAATTTGTAAGCATATATTATATTTTTTATATCCCGGGGTCAATTGAAGATAAGATCTTCTGGTTACATATTGCAAAAATATAATTGAAGAAATTATTAGGGCACAGCCGACAGATTGAAGAGAAGTTAGTTTTTCTCCCAAAATCATATAGGAGATAATGCTGGCAATAACCGGTTCCATATTGCTTACTATTCCTGCTGACAAGGGATGCAGGTATTTTAATCCTATCAAGTAAAATCCATAGGGTATTATAGTGGCAAAAACTGCAATATAGATAAAGAATAGCCAATCACTGGTACTTCTGCTAGAAAGAGTGACCCAGGGATATTTTATAATCAGCCAAAATACCGTTCCTGATCCCATTCCCCAGACCAAAAGTGTCCAGGGAGAGTATTTGGATAGTCCATATTTGCCATAAATCGAATAAAAGGCAAAGGTGATAGCTGAACATAGACCGGTGATGAGGCCGGTAACTGTTATTGATATACCGGAACCAGTGGTGCCTTTTACAATCATTAAACCACCCAGGGCGGCTCCGGCAACAGTAATTAATTTCATAGCGGATAATTGTTCTTTTTGAAAAAACAGTCCATAAACAAGGATAAAGGTAGGAGCCAAATATTCAAGAAAAACTGCAGTCGCAACATTTGTTTCACTGATGGTGTAATAATAAAAAAATTGAACTGCAGTAAGACCGAAAATTCCTAAAATAATTATATAAGGGATATCCTTCTTTTCCACTTTTAAGAGCGCAGGCTTTGTTGCCATAAGATAAATAACCAGAATAACAAAGGAAAGGGTGACTCTGATTTGAAAAAGATCAAAGACACTGAAATTTTTATTAAAAAGATACTTGGCAACTGTGGCAGACAATCCCCAGAGAAGGTCGGCCAGCATAATATAGAGGAAACCCTTTAGCTCAGAATTTATTTTCATTTAAATGACCTTTCTCAAGTGTATGATCAATAATGGCAAAAGCCCTTACCGGTGAGCCATCGCCATTTTTTATGGGTAAGGGAACACAGGAAAAAATAAACTCTATCTCTGGCAGCAGATCAAGATTATTTAAGTTTTCAATAATTATTATCCCCTGTTCAAGAATTATTTTATGTGCCGGATAGAAATTTACAGACAGGGAATCTATCGATACCGTGTCTATTCCTATTCCCTTTAGGGGGAAATGGGATAGCCATTTTGAAGTTTCAATGGAAAGGCTTGGAAAATCCTCAAAATACCTAGCATAATTCCAGTAATGATACCATCCGGTGTTAAACAAGATAAAATCATTGTTTTCAATAATCTTCTGATAAGGTAGCAGATCCCCAATATCAATTGTTGCTTTATTTATCCGGCTAAGGTTAAGAACCGCTCCCTTCCCCAGAAAATTTTCCAGGGGCAACATGTCAATACTATCTGTATCGGGGATTATGTGGCAGGGTGCATCCACATGGGTTCCGGTATGAGTTAGAAGAAATATCTTCTTCTCCGCAAAACCATCCGGTTTTATATGGGAAAGTTCTTCAATAGAAGGTGGTTGGGTTTTTGGGTAAAAAGGCATTTTTTCAGTAATTGGATGACTTAGATCTATTATTTTCATAGTGCCTATATTCTAGTTAAAGAGCTTTCTTCCTGTAAAATAAATAAGTACTTAAATAAGTTATTTTCCAGAAAGGCATATTTTATGTTAAAATCAATCTGATGGACAGTATCCAAGAGGAACTGTACCGGATAATAAATAAAATCCATTAAAATAAAACCGCTTGGATCCTGGCTGGACTAAGACGGCACAACAAGAATTAATTTTGAGGTCTCTTGGATACTGCCGGGAGACTTTTATTTATAAAATCTCAGATTAAGGGGGAATATATTTTGAATAAGAAAACGATCACTTTCCAAGGGTTTCAGGAGATGAAAAATAAGGGGCAAAAATTCACCATGATAACTGCTTATGATTATCCTACAGCAGTACTGGTAGATCAAAGCCCAATTGAAATGATTTTGGTTGGGGATTCTCTTGGCATGACCGTTTTGGGATATGACTCAACTTTGCCGGTAACAATGGAGGATATGATTCATCACTCAAAGGCAGTTTTGAGGGGTGCCCCAAATACCTTTGTGGCTGTAGATATGCCTTTTGGTTCTTATAATGAAAGCATCAGTCAGGCAATATCCAATGGCAACAGACTTATGAAGGAAACTGGAGCGGACTGTCTGAAACTGGAGGGCGGCGTAAATTTGGCACCTACAGTAAGGGCATTTGTTGATGCAGGTATTCCGGTTATGGGCCATATCGGATTAACACCCCAGACAGCTTCGTTATTAGGAGGCTTCAAGGTTCAGGGGAAGGATGCTGAATCAGCAAAAAAACTAATGGAGGATGCCATGGCAATCCAGGAAGCTGGAGCCTTCAGCCTAGTAATGGAGTGTGTGCCAAGTCCATTAGCCAAATTGGTCTCAGAAAAATTGACAATACCCACCATTGGGATTGGAGCCGGTCCGGACTGTGATGGCCAAGTTCTTGTTTTCCAGGATTTAGTGGGACTATATAAAAAATTCACTCCAAAATTTGTCAAGCAATATTTGGATTTAGGCTCTCAAATAGCTGATGCATTTGAAGAATATGCCAATGAGGTCAAAAATGGCACCTTCCCAAGTGCTGAGTATTCCTTTGATATGAATCCAGACTTCCTAAAAAATCTTAAGTAAGTCGGGAGGTAAAACCAATTGGTACTTGCAGTTGATGTAGGCAATACCAACATAGTTATTGGTTTATTTTCAGGCAGTAACCTTACAGGGGTATTCCGTCTGTCCACAGATATCAGAAAGACAGCTCAGGAATATAGTGTTCTTATTAAGAAACTGGTTCCTCAATGGAGGGAGCTGGATGGAATTTCAATTTCTTCCGTAGTTCCTCCTCTTAACGGGGTACTATATCAGGTTTGCCGGGAGTATTTAAATCTGGAACCTCTTTTTATAGATTGCAGATCAGATTTGGGTATAAGCCTAGAGGTGGATTTCCCCAACGAGATTGGGACGGATCGATTGGTTAATGCAGCAGCAGCCTTTAATTTATATGGAGGTCCGGTTATCATAGCTGATTTGGGAACCTCCACTACCTGTTGTGCAGTATCCTCCGGGGGCTGTTTTCTTGGGGGAGTTATTTTGCCGGGAATAGGCATATCAATGGAGGCGCTTTTTGAGTCAACATCAAAGTTGCCTAGAGTTGAACTTGCCCGGCCTCTTGAGGTTATAGGTAAAAACACTGCCCATAGTCTCCAGGCAGGCATTTATTTTGGCTATGTTGGTATGGTGGATAAGATTATTGGTGAATTTATTCATGAACTTGGACAGGATTCAACGGTTGTAGCTACAGGTGGTTTTGCAGATATTGTTTTTCAGGAATCAGCATATACAAGTCAGATAGTTCCCAATTTGACTCTGGAGGGTCTTCGGTTTTTATATTTAAGAAATAAGAATTTACCAAGAAAAACCCTTGTTGGATAAGATAATTAGGGGCGATATAGAGTATAAGGGAGTGTATAAATGTTTAAATTAGCCAGTTTTAATGTTAACTCAATAAGAGTGCGAATGAATATTGTGTTGGACTGGCTTGCGAAGGAACGACCTGATGCTTTATGTCTCCAAGAGACCAAGGTTGAAGATGGATATTTCCCAATTGCAGAATTTGAGTCAGCCGGCTATGATGTTGCCTTCAGAGGACAAAAAACCTATAACGGTGTTGCAGTCATAAGTCCTCACAAAATAGAAAGGACAGGTTATGAGGACAGCTTCACTATCGGTGCGGGAGAGGCAAGGCTATTAGCGGTTGTTATTAATGGGGTACATATTATTAACACCTATATTCCCCAAGGGCAGGAACCGGGCAGTGACCGTTTTCTCCAAAAATTAAATTGGATTAGAGAGCTACGAGATTTTTTTGAAGAGAATTATCATCGGGAGGACAGGATAGTGTGGACTGGGGATTTTAATGTTGCTCCGGATGCTCTGGATGTTTACGCTCCGGACAAGCTCTATGGGCACACCGGCTTTCATCCGGAGGAGCAGAAGTCATTGCAGTATGTAAAGGACTGGGGTTTTTCTGATATTTTCAGGCAGCATGTCAAGGAAGGGGGACATTATACTTTTTGGGATTATAGAGTACCTTCTTTACTGAAAAGCAACAAAGGCTGGCGGATCGATCACATATGGGCCAGCAGACCGATGGCAGAATTGTCTACCCGGGCATGGATAGATACAGGACCGAGATTTCAGCCAAGACCTTCGGACCACACATTTATAGCTGCAGAGTTTGATTTGTAAAGAAAGGATGTAATTAATAGTAGTATATTGGTAAAAAAATACCAATATACTACTATTAATTACATAGCAGGACTTTTTATGAGATAGCTTGTAATATTGCTTCTATAGCCTTGTATTTGTTGAAAAAACTTGGAAAAATCAACTGGACTGGATAAAGGGTAAGTGATAGTATTAGGGTTGATTAAAACCCAATTGAAGAGAATCGATATTCTTATGAAGTTTTTAGTTATCAAGCTAATGGGCATTCATAGGAAAAAAGAACAAATCGAAAGGGGTTATAATTATCGGGAGATAGCTTGTTCCGGATATTAACGGCAGTTTTTGACAATTCATGAAATATCGTACATGTTGATAGAATATTGCAGAAAATAATCGTGCTTGTAAAATTAATTATTAAAGGATGGGTTAAGCTTTGGAGGGTATATTTTTTAACATTTTCACTACTTTGGTAACTATTTCTGAAGCAATAATCCTTACAGTATTGGTGTATTACTACTTTATTTCATCTTTTGGTTGGCGTAAACATCAAGAAGAGAAGGATTATGTTCCAACAAAACGTTTTGCTTTAATCACTGCAGCTCATAATGAGGAAGCAGTTATTCCATTTCACCTTGAAAGCTTGAAAAAATTGAATTATCCAAGGGAAATGTTTGACATTTACGTTATCGCCGATAATTGTACTGACAATACTGCAATGGTGGCTCGCCAAGAAGGCGATGTCAATGTTTTCCAAAGATTTTCCAAAAAAAGAGGCAAGGGCTTTGCTCTTGAGTGGATGTTGGCAGAGCTTTTCAAAATGGAAGAGAAAAAATATGATGCAATTTGCGTTTTCGATGCAGACAATGTTATTTCTTCAAATTTTCTGCTAGAGATGAACTCAAAGCTCAAGCAAGGACACAAGTCCATTCAGGGATATCTTGACACCAAGAATCCTAATGACTCATGGGTTACCGCAAGCTATGCAACTGCCTATTGGTCAATGAACAGAATGTGGCAGCTGGCAAGATATAACTTGGGTATTTCCAATGCTCTCGGGGGAACAGGAATGTGCATTGACTACCAGCTTCTTAAGGAGCATGGATGGGGCGCTACCTGTTTGACTGAAGATCTTGAGTTTACAATGAAGCTGCTGATGAGTGGAATCAAAACTGCTTGGGCTCATGATTGTAAGGTTTATGATGAAAAACCTGTTTATTTTTCTCAGACCTGGAAGCAGCGTACTCGCTGGTTGCAGGGACACTGGGATGTTGCCTTAAGGTATATGGTGCCTTTGATCAAGAAGGGCATCAAGGAGAAAAAGTGGTATCCGATTGATGCGGCAATCTACCTTTTCCAGCCCTTTTTAATTATGACTATGTTTTTTAATATTCTGATTTCTATAGTGGCTACCCTGTTGCCTGAGCCTATATATGCGTCCCCTATAACCGCAATGATGCCGGGTTGGTTCTGGGTATTATTCGGAGTTTTAGGCTACAGCTATCCGATGTTGGGCTTGATATTGGAGGGTGCTCCCAAAAGAGCCTATTTATACTATGTAACCTATCCAATATACGGTTTGACTTGGTTCCCTGTTACTCTTGTCGGCTTGTTCAAGCATGGCAATCAGTCTGAATGGGCACACACAGTGCACTCCAGAGGTATTTCTATTACGTCTTTGGAATAATTCAGAGAAAAATATTTATGACTAAGCAACGCCAATACTGGCGTTGCTTAGTCATTTATTTATATCCCATTGGAACTTATGAAAATATTATTACGTCTAAAACTTTAATAAGAAAAAAATCATAAGGAGAGACATAATTTTGCTAAATATGTTTTCAGGAAACAATTTCATAAAACGACTATTAATCACAGGTATGCTGTTAGTATCTATATTTGTTTTTATGCCTGAGCCGGTTGCTGTAGCAAGTATCTCTGATGAAAGAGTACTTGAAATAAAGCCTGTTACAGATGGTCTGGTTTTTGAGAAAAGGTCCGTAAACATAGCAGGACAACAGGCATTGATATTTATACTGAGAGCTGATCTGACTAATGAATATCTGAAAATTGACACTTTGTTAGGCGCTGTAAACAGTATGGATAAAAACTCCTCAGTGACAAATATGGCAGTGAAAAGTGGCGCTGTAGCTGCCAGCAACGGTGATTTTTTTCAAATATCCGAAAGCGGCAGACCAATCGGAATGACTTATAAGGATGGTCAAATGGTTTCCAGTCCACCAATTAGAAGTGATATGCCAGGCTGGGCGATAACCAAAGATGGAAAACCTTTGATTGAGGTTTTTAATTTCCAGGGCACAGTAAAGGCAGTAAATGGCAGCACCTATGAAATTTCCGGAATAAACAAGCCCGCGTATTTTCATGCTGGAGGAAAGACCTCCCATGAGGACACTATTTTGATGTATAACAGCTATTGGGGAAAAAGTAGCAGAGGGAAAACAAATGATGATGACAGGGTTACTGAGGTTTTTGTCACCGAAGGGATTGTATCAGAAATTTTAGAAGATTCTCCGGGTAAGCCTATTCCGACTGAAGGTTATGTTTTGGCAGGCCGGGGGACAGGAGCCGGATATATAAAGGATAATATCAAAATCGGAGACAGAATTGTTGTAGATTACAAAGTATCTCCAGATGGAGAAAACATAAAGACAGGAACCGGCGGTTGGTCGTTGCTTGTGGATGAGGGACAAGTAATGAATAATTTTCCCAGTGACATTGATGGATCTAATGCCAGGACAGCGGTTGGCATTTCAGAGAATCTGAAATATTTTTATTTGTTGGCCATTGAAAAAAGTTCAGCCAGCAGAGGCATGAACCTAAGTGAATTGGCTGGTTACATGGCCGGTCTGGGAATTAACAGAGGCCTAAATCTTGATGGAGGCGGTTCTACAGCAATGGCAGTAAGACCATTGGGTGAAGAGCAGGCGGTACTGATAAATCAGCCTTCAAAAACCACCCAACGATCGGTCCCTACGGGTATAGGATTTTTCTCGACAGCACCGGCCGGCAAGTTAAGCGGCTTAGTTATCAGCTCTCCCAATCAGATATTTCCCGGGGACAGTGTTGAGCTTAAATTAAAAGGATATGACTCTCACTATAATCCATATGCTTTAACATCAGGGGAGGATGTTTTTGAAATGGAATCAGGCCCAGCATCAATAACAGGAGATCTCTTCACAGGAATTAAGCCGGGATTAGCCACCGTTACGGTTAACCTAAATGGATTAACAGCTGCAAAAACTAGTTTTTGCAG
>JAAXTT010000186.1 GCA_013336365.1 Peptococcaceae bacterium | reverse complement strand
TGACCCAATTGTCCCTTTTGAATATAATAAAAAAGTTTTTCAGATGATAAAGTCTCCAAAAAAGGAGATGCTGTTATTTGAGGGATCGCAGCATTTTATTCTAAATGAATCATATGAGAGGGTGGCAGAGGAAGTAGTGTTAAAAATCAGTGAAATCACAAGGGATCTCTAGTATCTTCCTACACCTTGAATTGTGATGATAAAGCAGACAATCCAACTGACAGGCGTCTTAGTTTTTTTGCGTGTTTATTTATTTCTTTTAGTTCAGAGAGTTGTCTATCGTTTAAGAAAAATATGCCCGGGGCATTTGGCACACTATTCATTTCTGTCTCTCCGATTTTCAATTCCCCAATTTTATTTATAATCATATCAGCATTTTTGTTTATTTCCTTGGTGCTTGTATTTAATGAAGTAAATATATTGGCCAGCCGATTGGTCATTGAATTAAAGGTAGTGCTGAGGGAGCCGATTTCATCTCTTTTCCCCGAACTTAATTGATGAGTAAAGTCTCCCGAGGAGATTAATTCCGCTGCCTGACGCAGACTGGACAAGGGATTTATAAGCAATGACTTGCTCATGGAAAGGGAAAGCAGCATCACACTTACAATAGCCAAAAAACTTATTATCATGGTATTTAGAATAAAGCTATCCTTGAGCAGGGGTATTTCCACCGGAGCAAAATTCATCTGCAAATAACCGACAACTGTATTTTCACTTCCAACAATTGGTTTGACAAACTGGTAATTTAGATTGCGTTTGCTACTTCCTACACTTTCACTTATCTGAACATGGCCTAGGGAGGATTTTTTTATAAATAGCTTTCTACCGATACTATTTTTATCAGTATTAGCCTGGATAAAACCATCTGAAGTTATAAAGGAAAGCTGTTTTATATCCGGCTCAAGACCCTTTGCTTTTTCAAGATAATTTTGGATCTGATGTATATTTTCGGTAAGGACTAAATTATTCAAGATAAGATTAATATTGTTAACCAGAAACCAGCCTTTATTAATATTCCTTTCTGCAAGAGATTTTTCATTAATCCTAAAATTGACAAAGCTTATGGAGATAATTATCAAGGTAAGTAAAAGAAAAACAGAAACACAAATTCTGGTTGATATGGATCTGCCTTTAGACCTTTTATTCATAATTTCCAAGACCTCCTGATTAAATAGCACTTTTTTATGAAAAATTTTTATAGAAGTTAATTATTGCCGGACCCAACAGAATTACAAAAATAGAGGGGAATATGCAAATAACCATAGGGATAAGCATTTTAACAGGAGCCTTCATGGCTTTTGCCTCTGCTCGTTGTCGCCTTTTTTGTCTTGCTTGGTCAGATTGCAGTCTTAAAACATGGCCAAGGCTTAGACCTAATTGCTCCGCCATGGTAACTGAACCGGCAAAGGCAGTCACATCCTCCACTAAAGTCCGCTGGGCCATATCTTTTAGGGCCTGGCCTCGTTTTTTGCCCATTTTATATTCCTGAAGCATTATTGATAATTCCTCAGCTAAAGGACCGGTGCTTTTCTCCACAACCTTGAGTATCGCTCCATCAAAACCGATGCCTGCCTCCATGCTGACAGTTATTAAATCAAGGAAGTCTGGGATTGCCTTTTCTATTTCATTTTTTCTTTCATTTATTACTTTTTGAAGATATATATTTGGCAGTAGCCAGCCTATAATCAGTGCTCCCGGGATTATCAGCATTAAGTTTTTTGTTGCAAAGCTGGATAGGTAATTAAAGACCAAAACAAAAAAAAGTAAAGCTGCTGTTGAAGTTAATTTAATAGCAATAAATTCCTTTGGTCCGATTTTTTTAAGCTTGCCTGCCAGCTCCAGTTTTTTAGTCAGCTGTTCTTCTTTTTTGGAGGGTAATATTTTACTTGTTACATATATAAGCTTATTGCCAAAGGGAGTCAGCATTCTTTTGGCAAAGGATTCATTAAGCTCTTTCTGCCGGATAGTAATTACTTCCGGTTTGCCAATGACCATTGACATTCTGGCAGATATATCCTGAGTGTTTTTATTTAACAGAAGATAAATAAAATGAAAAATTAAAACTACAAAGAGAAAGATAAAAAGCATGGTAAAATCGAGAAAATCAAAGGGTACAGTCATAAATATCTTCTCCTTTATACCTTAATATCAATAATTCTTTTTATAATAAGAATTCCTGCAATTTCCATGATAACTGCGGAGATCAGCATTGCTCTACCCAGAGGATCTGTTAACAGAAGCATTAGATAGTCCGGTGAAATCAACGACAAGGCTACAGCTAGAAGGACAGGGAGAATTCCAATAATAATTCCCGATATTTTCCCTTGGGCAGTGAGGGTTTTTATCTCACCCTTTATGCGAACACGCTCTCTTATTGTGCTGGCTATGTTATCCAATATTTCTGCTAAATTACCTCCGACCTGCCTTTGAATTAGTACGGCAGTTATTACTAGGTCTAAATCATCGCTCTTCAGTCGACTATTTAGATTGTTTAGTGATTCCTCGGTAGATATGCCCAGAGTCATTTCTTGAAATACCCTGTTGAATTCTATAGAGATAGGGGGGGGGAGCTCTTTTCTGACTAAATCCATTGATTGAAGAAAGCTGTAACCAGCTCTCATTGAATTTGCGATTACAACCAAAGCATCTCCGATTTGCAGGTTGAATTTATTCAGTCGTCGTGA
>JAAXTT010000075.1 GCA_013336365.1 Peptococcaceae bacterium | reverse complement strand
ATTCCTAACGTGTATCCTTAGTGCTCCACCATATTTTTTATGTCTGATCAAAGCAGCTCCAAGCCAATCCAAATAGTTGCAGCTCTTTAGAATTCCATCCTCCGGTAGAGGAAGCACCTTTACTGATCCCCCGGAAAACCATTTTGTTGCTCTAGCTTCAATATTATTAAGAGCCCCGGTAATAATCAGTTTTTCTCTGGCTCTTGTTAAAGCAACATAAAGTATTCTTAATTCCTCTGAATATGTTTCTACCTTTATCTTGTCCCGGATAGCCTGCTTAGATAAAGACGGATAAACAATTCTCTCTCTGTGGTCAACAACATCCGGACCGAAACCAAGCTCCTGATGGACTAGAATACTCTTATTCATATCTTGAAGATTAATCCTTTTACCAGTGCCGGCAAGAAATACTATTGGAAATTCCAGACCCTTGCTTTTATGAATACTCATAATCCTAACAACATTGTCATTTTCACCCAGTAGCTTTGCACTTCCCATATCCCCTCTGCTACTCTTTAATTTATCGACAAAGTTAATAAAATTAAAGAGTCCCCTGTAAGAGCCCTCTTCATATTGTCTTGCTCTCTCAAATAAAACATGAAGATTGGCTTGACGCTGCTCTCCTCCCGGCATGGCACCTACTATTCCCAGATACCCGGTTTCACTGTATATTTGCCACAATAGCTGATCTATCGGCAAGTATAACGACGTATCTCGCCATCTTTGCAAGTCCAACAGAAATAATCGGCTCTTTGCACCGGCCTCCCCCTCATGTTTTTCTGCCAAAAGCTGCAGTGCCTCGTATAAATTCGCCCTCTTATCCATCAACCTTAGATCAGCCAAATCCTCAGTGCTAAAGGAAACTATTGGAGACCTTAAAACAGACAGAAGGGGGATATCTTGAATTGGATTGTCAATTATTTGAAGCAAAGACAAAATAACCTGAACCTCCGGAGTTTTAAAAAACCCTGTTCCAATATCGGCAAATACAGGAATTTTCTGGATTTCAAACTCCTCAGAGAAAATATCCGACCATTTTTTAACCGTCCTCAGCAGAATAACAATATCCCGGTATTCTGCCTGCCTGTACGTCCCAAGTCCCCTGTCATATACCGAAAAGGGGCTTTCTTCAGCATCCCCCTGCAGAAGTGTCTTTATCCTCCCTGCCACCAATCTGGCTTCAGCCTGAATATCATCCAGTCTCTCTTCCTCCGCCTCTTCATCCTCAGAAAACTCCTCCGGTTCCTCTAAATCATGGGGCAAAGGTTCCCGGCTGACCTCTTTTGTCTCAATTAAATGCAATTCTACCGGTCCTCCGGCTAGAGATTTTTCCCTATCATTCTCGGGGAAGGATGCCCCCGGATTCAAATATTCAACCTCATCATAATCCAGTTCTCCCACACCTTTGGACATTATCTGTTTAAAAATAAAATTGATTCCATCTATAACTTCCCTGCGACTTCTAAAATTCCTGAGCAACACTATTTTCCTGTAAGGGCTACCCTTGTCACTGGAATAGTTTCGGTATTTTTCAAGAAATAATTCCGGTCTTGCCTGCCTGAAACGGTATATGCTCTGCTTAACATCTCCCACCATAAAAATATTAGGCGTTCCCCTGTCAATTCTGGAAACCATTCTTATTATTGCCTCTTGAATAAGATTGCTGTCCTGATATTCATCAACCAAAACCTCAAAATACCTATCTCGGTAGCCCTCAGCCGCCGCTGAGGGAATAATTTCACCATTTTCTCCCCTTTGGGTAAGTATTTCCAGACAAAAATGTTCCAAATCATTAAAATCAACAACTGATTTTTTGCTCTTTTTATCAGAAAATCTTTGAGCAAAATCCAGGACCAGCCCTACCAAGCTTTTTATTACCGGATACATACTTGAAATATCCTTTATAACCTCACTGGAGTCCGAATAAAACGTAGTCTTTTTTATTTTTTCAAGCCTGGCCTTTGCTTCATTTCTAATTTCCTTTACCGCTTCCTGTATCTCCTTATCTGCGTCCTTGCCTGCCGGGGGAAGCCTCATAAACTTCTGATTGACAAACTCTCTGTATATATCATCCCATTCCAAGTGGGTCCTTGTACATTTATCAAGCAATAATTCCAGATTGGACAAATCCTCAGCAAAAACATATCGATATTTTTCCAAACCGGAATTATTGCTAATCATTGCCAGTGCTTTGGACATAGCATCTCTCATACCCCTTAACTGAACAGCAACTGAGTTAACTAGCACTCTCCCCCAAGAGGTTTCGATAAAATCCAGGTCTTTAGAAAGATTCAGCCCTTCTGTCATCTCATAAAACCACTTATCCGGCCATGGACTTCTCTGGATAAAATCATACAAATCCAAAGCTATCTCCTGCAAAGCAAGGTCATCGCTTTTTCCTCCATAACAATCCAATAGCTCAAAAAAATCCTGATCATCATTTTCATATTTTTCATCAAATAATTCGTTAATGACCTCTATCTTCATTAAAACAGCTTCAGTATCTTCCATTATCTTAAAACCAGGGTCAATATCAATCCTTTGAAAATTGCTTCTTACTACCTCCAGACAAAAAGAATGAATGGTAGTAATACTGGCTTTGCTTAGTAAAGTCAGCTGTTTTTGGATATTGCCTCCATAATTATCAGAATTATTTTCCAATAAATATGAGATTGCTGAGGAAATTCTGTCTCTCATTTCAGCAGCGGCAGCATTGGTGAAGGTCATGATTAGAAGCCTGTCAATATCTACTGAATTTGCAGGATCGGTAATTTTGCACATTATCCTCTCTACTAATACTGCAGTCTTTCCTGCTCCGGCAGCAGCGGCAACCAATAAATTACAATCGTTTTCTGTGATGGCATCCCATTGAGCTTCAGTCCAATTATTTTTAATCTTCATCCTGAATACCTCCGTTCTTTATCCTGTCCCAAATTTCTGACTCCTTTAGGTCAGTTAGTATTCTGAATTTATTTTCCTGCCGGAGAGAATCAAACTGACATATCGATGAATATAAACAATATGTGCAGGATGTGATCTTTGTTTTTCTATATGGATTTATAGAAACATCTCCCAGGAAAATATCTTCACACAAACCTTTTAACAGCTCTCTGACATGCCGTCTTAACTGATGGAACTGCTCTAAGGAGACGACGGATGATTTTCCCAGAGTATTCCCCTTATTAATTCTTGCCGGTATGATTAGAGATGAGCCCTCTAGGTCTTTATCCATTTGCCTAATCAAATCGACATCCGCCAGAAGAAGTCCCTCCATTCGGAGGGTTTTCATAATAGACTCCTCAATTTGTTCTCTGGTCTTTTTTGTGTTTTCCCTGACAACCGGGTCATCTAGAGTAAAGTACAGTAGCCCGCCAGGAATCACCGGCTCAGCATACCTATTGCTTTCCCAAATAGCATCAAAATAGGTAAGCAACTGAATTTGGAGCCCATTGTATACATCCGATAATTTAAATTCTTTTTTGCTTAATTTGTAATCAACGATGCGAAGATAGCTGCCTTCCTTGGATTTAAGCAAATCTACCCGGTCAATCCTGCCATTTAGATAAACCTGTTCGCCGGAATCAAGGCTGACAATAACCGGAGGGAATTCATGCTTTTCTCCAAATCCAACCTCATAGCCTACAGGTAAAAAATTGCCTCTGCGCATATGCTCAGAAATAAGCAATGCAGACCTGACAATTACTCTTTTTAATCTGGATAAAATAATTCTGTGTCTTTTGGAGCTTGAATAGCCAGCCCCCTTTATTTTCCCAATCATTTCATCAACAATTTGAGCGATTTTTTCCTGGCACCATTCAGGATTAATATTCTCCCAAGCCAATTCCTCTTTTAACAGTTCCAGAGAGAATTTTTCAATTGCCTCATGAAGAAAGGTTCCTATATCAGGTGGGCTTAAGCTGTAAATCTTTCGCTCTCTGGCACCTAATCCAAACTGGACATAATAGGCGAAGGAACAGGACTGATATTTTTCAAGCTTGGATACACTCGAATAAACAGGCTGACCATAGAGTAGCCTTGTTTTTTCTTTGCTGATTGGGTAAGCAATATTCTTTGCCTCTAAGGCATCCCTTAGTAGCTTGCTTTTATCTGACCAGCCTTCCTTAGCAGCAAACCAATTAAATACCTCTCCCCAAAAATCAGCTGCATTTTTATTGCCCTTTGTTTCCCTTAAAGACACCGCCATATGTTTAAACGCCGGTATCTCCCTGGAAATAAGTTCCATTGGTTCTCTGTCTGAGTCATTTAATATATCACTGCGTTCATTAATAGCCGGAAAAAGCTTTTTCATTCTGGATATAATTATAGAAGGTCTCATAGCTCTTCCATCACAATCCGATGTCAGCCAACTGAGTCTTAGATACCTTCCCGGGGTGGTTAGCGCTTTATAAACTAAGTATTGCTCCTCAAATGCCCTGCTTCTGGTATCACTTGCCAATTCAATTCCAAGATTATCCAGTGCCGCTCTTTCATAGTCGGTAAGAATACCTTCCTGGGGAATAGCTGAAGGGAATATTCCATCATTAACACCAAAAATTAATAGTCCTTTTACTTCATGGCTTTTAGAACGTTCAATGCTGCCCACCAAAACCTGATCAAGAGATGGGGGAATCAAACCAACCTTGTACTCTTCAAGTCCAATATTTAGTACCTTTGCAAATCTCTCAACTCCGCAGGCTTCCTCACCCATAACTTCCACAATCTGGTCAAACAACTGAATAACTATATTCCAAACCTGGGAATATTCATTTGCCAGACTTATCCTGCTTTCTTCTTTAAATTTTTCTATTATTTTTTCTATCTGCTCCGGAACCTGAATCGAACAAAGAAAGGAATAAAGCTCAGTACACATATCAACAGTCTTTACCCCACCCTTGGTTTTTTTTCTGAATTCCTGCAATGGTCCGGAAATATCATATCTTGTCTGATTGATCTCTTTTAGTTCCCGGTCTTTGTCCAAGAAGAAATATCCTCCTCCATTAAAGCCCGGTAGCATATCCCAGTCCTGCTCGCTGTTCCATTGGGTGCTCCTTATTCCGCAAGCAAGAACATAATTTTCAAGCTTATCTATTCTGTCCCTCTCAATCCCTGTAAGTCCGCTTTTAAGATAACGAAAAACCGCTTCATAGGACCAGTTATCGATAAAAATATCCAGCATTGATCGAATTAGCTTTACTAGGGGATTGTTGACCAGATCTATTTTGCTGTCTATAAAATAGGGTATCTCATATTCGGAAAACACTGCTTCTATCGTAGCCTCATAGGCTTCTAAATTTCTTGCCGCCACCCCAATATCTCGATAGTGCATCCCTTCATCCCTACACAATCTAACAATCTCTCTGGCGGCTGAATCTACCTCCGAAAACATTGATGCAAAGGATGCCAAGCAAATATCTTCAGTTTTTCCTATATAGACTTCATAGGGATAGGCATTAATATTCCTCTCTAAATGTGCAAGCTCACTGCTTGCATTAAATCTGCGCAAAAGTCCTTCACCTAAAAAAACCTCAGACTCAACCTTGATTCCTAATTCCTTTGCGTTTTTGATCAAATTACGATATACATTCTTTACTGAGGAAAAAATATCAGAATCCTGTTTGCTCTCTATTCCCGGCAAATTGTCAGTACATAAGCTGATGGTTACTCTTTTAGCCTTTGTCAAAAGCATTTTAATCAAGGTGTATTCCTGGGGAGTGAAACCTGAAAAACCATCCACCCAAATTTCTGCACCATCATAGATTGTGGAAGATGTCAGTTTTTTTGCCGCAAGACTCAAATCATCGTCTGCATCACGGTATTTTTCTGAAATCATTTTCTCATAATTGATATAAATCAAATTGAGCTCTTGGATTTTCTCCCTTAAAGGATTATCCTGTTGAAGAGAGTCCACTGCCTTCTCAAGAGATTGAGGACTGATATTATGCTGCTTTAATTCAGTAATCAATTCACTGATAGTGCTTACAAAACCTTGCCTGTCAGCAGATTTGGAGAACACCTTGATTTCATTCTTAAAAACATCCAGTATCCTATATATAATCATTGATTTGCCTGCGGAATGAATATGTGGGTAGGTAATTCCCCCCACCTGATGAAATATTCGATAAGCAATACGTCTGAAGCTTAAAACCTCAGTTTTAAGAATACCTCCTGTTTCCAGCAAGGTAATCAAATCTTTTTCCCCTTGGAAGGTATACTGCTCAGGAACCAAAAGCACCAATGGTTCCTGGGCACCACCGGCAATCCTGGATTTTATCTCCTCTAGGCAGTACCTGGTCTTGCCACTGCCGGCTCTACCATAAACAAATCTCAGGCTCATAAGGAATCCTCCAGCCTTATTCCCATAAAATTATTCTGTTATTTTTTCTGGTTTTTTCCATATCAATGATTCTCTGATTTCTCGATCCCCTAAACGCCAGCTGTGGATCCTTTTCTTGCTCTAAAAAGGGACCATCTACTAAAAAATCAACTTCAGCCAGTAATTTCTGTCGGCCTGAATTACTCGATCCTTCCTTTATCTCTTCATAAAGATAGCCTGTATAACACCAAATATCCAGGCCTAGTTTTTTGACTTCCCGGGCAATATAGACAAATTTTTCCGGCTGTTCAAATGGATCCCCTCCTGAAAAGGTGACCCCCTTGAGGAGCTTGTTTTTACTAATATCGGCTATTATTTCAACAATATTTCTTTCTTGCCCTCCCGCAAAATCCCAGGTGTTAAGACTGTGGCAACCTACACACCTGTGTCTACAGCCCTGGGCCCAGACAACATATCTTATGCCGGTTCCATCTACTACGCTTTCAGAGGTTATACCTGCCAATCTAATGGTCTTCATAATATTTCACCTGATTAATAAAAAATTGATTGCAAAAAAGCAGAAGAGCTTTTAATTAATAGCTTTTTTCTGCTTTTTGCCGCAATTACAAATTGCCGGTATAAATTATTTCAAATTATTAAAACATACCAGTGAATGGAGAGCCAGAAGCATTGCCCTCATTAAGACCTTCCCTCATCTTTGCATTTACCTTTTTTGCTGTTTCTTGAAAATCAGTTTTCGCTTGATAAAACATAGCAATATTTTCTTTGGACATTGCAGCATCCTCCATACTGCTCAAACGACGCAGATCCTCTTCTTCAATACCTCCACCCATTTGCTGTTTGCTTTTAAGGCTTTGTCTTAAATTCTCCAAATCCTCCATCAGCTTAGAATCCTCAGGATTGGCAAGAATCTTTTCTCTTAAGGCTGTCATTTTTTGATATGGCTCACTTTTTGCTACCTGCCGACCTAGCTCTAATGCCTGC
>JAAXTT010000074.1 GCA_013336365.1 Peptococcaceae bacterium | reverse complement strand
CTATAACCTTTTTAGCGGTTTTAACCTCAACCTTAATACCTAAGTTCCTAAAGTAATCAAGCAATCCATCATTTATCTCAAGAGCACTTTTTAATTTTTCCGGAGCGCCTATGGCAACAATCTTATACGGTACACTTACCCTTTCCAGATTTATATTTATAAAGGATCCGGACATTCTTACCTCACTGGTAGATATCAGCCTTTGATCATTTATAGAAACCGCTTCCGCTCCTGCACCCTTAAGCTCATTGACCAGCCTCAATAAGTCCTCATCTCTTATGATTGAAATCCTATTATCATCAATACTGAAAGGATTATCCAGACTGATAATAATTCCTTGGCCTGCCAAAGAAACCAACCCGGCACTTACTCTGCCCTTTTCCAACTCCTCTGATATTGCTTCCCTGGCCGGAAGCTGTCCTTTTTTGGCCTTTTCCAGCTTTGCTGCCAAATCATTAATTTCATTGTCCATTTTTATGCTTTCCTTTTCCAGCTTGCTGTATTCCAGCTGCACATCCTGAATCCGGTCAGAGGAAATTCCTTGCTCCATAAAGCTGTTAGTTCGATACTGCATCGCCATCATAATTCCTAATATCAACGTAATTATTCCAAAGGAAACATGTAATCGATTCAATTTTAATTTGACCCCCCAACAGGCTTTGCCAGCTCAAAGCTGACACTGCTTACAGTAGGTGGGATAACAATCCTGGGAGTTTTTTTTACACTTACCTGAATCCCCCAGAATTCCAATGATTCAATAACCCCTCCCCGCATATTCAAAGCGCTGACCATATTGTCCTGATTTCCTATGGCGCTGATAATAAACGGTGGTGTTAGCCTTTGGTTTTTATTAATCAGTATTGTCGGCCCTGCACATCTTATCTCACTCGTTGACAATACTCTTTCATTGTTTATAGCCAAGGCCTCTGCCCCTGCAGCCCTCAGCTCATTTAATACCTTTAAAATATCCTCATCATGCAAAATATATAGATTTGGATTTTCACCGGACTTTGCCAAGGTGTTGCTGTCATTCAATTCAACCAAAACTCCGGGACCGAAGATTTCCAAGGAGCCTGCCTCAATCCTAACTGAGTCCAGGTTGTTTTTTAATGAGGCAATATCTAAACCTCCTGCAAGCTTATCTAGCTCTGCCCTCATGCTAACAAGCTCATTTAGCTTTTTATCATGTTCCTCCCTAACTTGAGATGCCTTGTTAGATAAATTTTCAACCCTTTGAACCTGAGGAGATTTATTTGATTCACTTGTAACCTTAAACTGGAGTACAAGTAAGACACCCAGCACCATGCCTACCAGTCCAAAGGCCAAATGATAAGATTTAATCCTCACAATAACACCTCCTTTAGGATGTGATTATATTACAATATTATTTAGCTTCAATATTTACAGTATATTTAAGGTTTTACTATTTGGCATATTTAACCACCGGAGATTCTGCCAACGAAAGATCCAGATATTCTATTTTATTATCCTTGACTTTTAACTCCTCCAAAACCTTGAGAAAAACCTCACCCTTCTTCTTCATATCCTCTGCCATACCCAATCTGCATTGAATCCCATCTGTAGTATAGGCAATAATTTTATCGCCTTCAATATTTATTTCTGAAATAAGCGACAATAAAACCTTGGGAAATGCCTTTACTGTCATTATTCCTTTATCTAAAGACTTTGATACTATTTTCTTCCCTGGTATTGGATTTTTGAATTCAACTCCCGTTATAACCGGAAATTTATCCGAAACTAGATCCGAGCTTCGGAGACATACACCATCTTCATCAACCTGAACAAAACCTCCTTGGATCGGCAATAAAACCAGTGGCTCTCTCTCCACTATTTTTATCTCAACCGTTGCAGGAAATATCCTGGACATATCCACCCTCTTTATTTCAGGGATAGTTATAATCATTTCCTCACTTGTCTTGAGATCAATTTTAAAAATATTGTCCCCGGTATATATTTCAGATTTTGTTACTATTTTTTCTATAGACAAGGTTTTATTGCCTATTACTCTGATTTCTTTAACCTTGAAAAAAGATGATTGGGCAAGGACATAAATACCTGACAAAAAAAATATTAATACCAATATCCTCTTTATTTTATTTAATCCTGAAGATTTTTTTTCCATATAATACCCGCCTGCTACATCCTATTATCATAATTATTATATCAACCCCAATATACTTGTCCATCTTTAAACAAAAAAGAGCTACATATAATGTAACCTTCAATTAGCCATAAATATATCAATATAATGTAATTTCCCAAGTCAGCATCTACCTAAAATATTTATCTCTACCTCCAAAGAAAAGCCTGTTTTACTTTTTACGGTTTCCCTGACTAAGTCAATAAGGCTTAAAACCTGACTGGCTGTGGCGTTGCCGCGGTTGATAATGAAATTTGCATGCTTTAATGAAACCTGGGCATCACCGATTTGCATTCCCTGACATTGAGATTCCTGAATAAGTCTTCCGGCATAACTGCCTGAAGGATTTTTAAAAACACTGCCTGCACTTGGATATTCCAGGGGCTGTTTTTCCCTGCGACTGCTGATTATCTTCTCCATATCTGCAGCAATAAGTGACTCAGCCTTTGCCTCACCCTGCAGTAAGACCCTAGTCACAATCAATTCTTTTTCCTGAAAAATGCTTTTTCGATAACCCCAGTCTAACTGATCAGAGCTATATACATATTCATTTCCCTTAAAATCAATACAAAAAACCTGGTTTATTATATCACTTAGGGAGACTCCGTAAGCTCCTGCATTCATTACTACAGCACCACCCACTGTCCCCGGTATCCCAGAAAGGAACTCGAGACCTCCGATCCCGGAATCCCTTGCAAAAAGCGCAATCCTGTTTAGCTTTACACCGCTTCCGGCAGAAATAATATTTTTATCTGCAATTATTTCAGAAAAACCTCCGGAAATCTTGATAACAATACCCTCAATTCCACCATCTCTAACCAAAAGATTGGTGCCGGCACCAATGATAGTAACCGGTATACCCTTTTCAACTGCTAAAAACAAGGCGGTTTTCAGTTCCTCCACTCCTGAAGGCTCAATAAAAAGATCTGCCGGACCGCCTATCTTCCAGCTTGTGTGTCTATCCATCGGCTCATTAATCAGTAGGGAACCATTGGTTAGCCTGCTGAATTCTTTATATTCATTTGGATCACGCATCTTTATTACCCCCCGAAGATTGAGCCAGCCTTTCAACCAGGCTTACTCCGGTTGACCAGATATTTCCTGCACCTATTGTCATAACAAGGTCTCCTGACTTAACAAAGCCTTCAAGGTAATCTAGTATTTTTTCACCGGTACCCAGGTAATATACATTCTTATGCCCATTTTTTCTTATTGCATCAATAATTATATCTGAAGTTATTCCTTCAATCGGCTCTTCCCCAGCAGCATAAATGTCATCAACAATAACTATATCTGAATTTTCAAAGGCTTTGCCGAATTCTTCCTGAAGCAGTGAGGTCCTGGAATAACGATGGGGCTGAAATAACGCAATAACACGGGATGCCCCCACCTGGCTTGCGGCTGATAAAGCCGCCTTTACTTCTGTGGGATGATGGGCATAATCATCCACTACCATAACTCCAGAAATCTCACCTGTTAATTGAAAGCGCCGGCCGGCACCCTTAAAGGTGGTCAAGCTTTTTGATATGGAATTAAAGTCCATACCAATATGCATACCCACTGCCACAACAGCTAAGGCATTTAAGATATTATGAAGTCCGGGGACTGTGAGTACAAGCGATCCTAAAAACTGACCCTTAAAATAAACCTCACCTCTAGTGCTCATCCCCTCAAAGGAAATATTCTTCAATAGATAATCAGCATTCGGACTGTCTATACCATAGGTAATTAACGGACCGGTATATTGTTTCAATACCCCTTTATTTCCCGGGTCATCTATACATACCACAGCCAAACCCCTATCCGTGACCTTAGATAGAAAACTGATAAATGCCTCATTGATTTTCTCCACTGTTCCATAATAATCCAAGTGGTCATTTTCAACATTGGTAACCACAACTATCTCCGGAACCAGCCTTAAAAAGGAGCCATCACTTTCATCTGCTTCTGCAACCAAATATTGACCTTTTCCAAGCTTCGCATTTCCTCCAATGTCAGCAAGCTCTCCACCGATAACAATAGTAGGATCCAAACCGTTTTTTTCCATGACACTTGCCATCATTGAGGTGGTTGTAGTCTTTCCGTGAGCACCGGCTATCGCAATTCCCTTCTGTCGGCTCATTAACAAAGCCAGAAGTTGTCCCCGATGGATTATAGTTTTTCCTTCCTCTAGTGCTCTTAACAATTCAGGATTATCTTTTTTTATGGCTGTTGAAACAACAATTAACTCTGCTCCCTCTACATTCCTTGAATAATGGCCTCTGCTAAAGGTCACCCCTTTGGACTGAAGTCGTTCAGTTACTTTCGTTTCATTAATATCTGAGCCACTCACCTTATGACCCAGCTCAACTAAGATAGTTGCCAAACCACTCATTCCAGCGCCACCGATACCTATAAAGTGTACTCTTTCCGAGATTTTCATAAAATTACGCCAACTCCTGTCTGATAAAAACTATTTATTGAAGGTTTATCTAAAAAACTCCTTGGAAATATCAGATATACCATCAATAATATTATCCAATGCTGCCGGTTTAGACAAGCTTCCGCTGATTCTGCCCATTTCCTTAAGTAGGCCGGGAGAGCTGACCAGCCTTTCAATTTCAGATAAAAGAACCTCACCAGTAAGATTATTGTTCTTGATAAGACACCCGCCACCGGCTCCGGATATTGCCATAGCATTATGCTCTTGATGATTCTCTGAAGCAAAGGGATATGGAATAAAAATTGCAGGCAAACCCTGAGCAGTAATCTCCGCTATAGTGCCGGCACCTGCTCTGGAAACAACCAAATCCGCTGCTGAATAAACCTTTGGCATATCTCTAAAATAATCTGAGATAACAATGTTTTTTGCCGGAGGAATATCCATAGCCTTATATTCTTCCATAAATGACTTATAATTATCAGAACCGGTTGCATGCAAAAAAGAAATTCCTTCTTTTCCGGCATATTTTTTAAAAACCCAAAGCATTGCAGTATTAATAGTCTTAGCACCCTGACTGCCTCCGAAGGATAAAACCACCATATCCTGTCCGGGAAGTCCCAGGACCTCCCTTGAGCCCTGTCTGTCACGAATAAATATCTCCTTGCGAACAGGTAGTCCGGTTATTCTTAGCCTTGTACCTGCAGGGAAAAATCTCTTGGCATCCTCAAAGGTAAGTGCCGCAAAATCAGCAAATCTTGCAAGAATCCTATTGGTAATTCCGGGAAACGCATTTTGCTCATGAATAACCGTAGGTATTCCCAACCTGTAAGCTGCCAGGATAACCGGACCGCTCACGTATCCACCGGTGCCGATAACTGCTGAGGGAGAAATCTCACTAATTATCTTTTTTGCTTCCTTGTAACCCTTTACTGCTTTCCATAAAGTAATTATATTGTCAACAGTAATCCTTCTTTTAAATCCGGTCAGATCAATAGACCTGAAGGATAGTCCCTCTCCGGGAACAATCTCAGACTCAAGACCCTTCTTGCTCCCAATATATATTACCTCGGCTCCGAATCTTTCCCTTAAACCTTGAGCAATTGCCAAGGCAGGATAAATATGTCCACCGGTTCCACCACCGGTTACAATATATTTCATTTTTGTGCTCCCCTTAATGGCAGTCTTGACCCTAATATCCTACTATATATTTTTATTTGTTGAAATACTACGGGATATGTTTAACAATACTCCTACACTTAGTAGGCTGAAGATCATTGAATTTCCACCATAGCTGACAAAGGGTAAAGTAATCCCGGTAACCGGAAGCAAATTTGTAACAACCCCGATATTGATTATTGCTTGAAGGGCAACACTTGAAACAATGCCTATTGCCAATAGGCTTGAAAAACTGTCAGGGGCCGCTGCAGCTATCTTCAATCCCCTCCAAACAAACAATACAAATAACAGTATTACCAAAGATGCTCCAATAAAGCCTAATTCCTCTCCAATAGCTGCAAAAATAAAATCTGTCTGTCTTTCCGGAAGGTAAAGAAACTTGGAATGTCGGCCCTGACCGAGGCCGGTTCCCAAAAATCCTCCTGAACCTATGGACATAAGTGAATTAAGAATCTGCCAACCTGCTCCCCCGGGATCACCTTCGGGATTCAAAAAAGAAAGAAATCTTTCTCTTCGATAATCCTCTAAAAAAATAGCTGCACCAGCCAAACTGATTCCACAAAAAATAATGGATCCCAGGGTAAAAAGTCGAACACCGGCACAGTAAAAAATAACAAGTGCTGTACCCGTCAACGTTATTGCAGTTCCCAAATCATTCTCAGCTAAAATCAGTCCTGCAAAAATACCTATCAATATAAGAAAAGGCAGGACACTTTCTTTGAATTTTTCAATTTTAAGACCTTTTCTTGACAATCCCGCCGCCAAAAATAAAATCATACAGACCTTAGCAAATTCAGATGGCTGAAAATCAAAAACCCCCAGATCAATCCATCTTTGAGCCCCGAGCCGCTCATCTCCCAAGGGAGTAAGTACTAGAAGCAAAAAAAGAATACTGACTCCTAAGAGCATCGGTGCCAATTTTTTCAGCCTGTGATAATCAAAAATTATCATGAAAACCATCAAACCCAACCCTATCAGAACACTGATAACCTGCTTAAACAAAAACAAAAAAGGATTATTGTAGGGAGGCAACATGGCATAATAGCTACTGGAGCTGAAAATCATCACAATGCCGATACTTACCAGCATCATAACTGTTATAAAAATCACAAAATCAGGAGATCTCCTGTTGTTAGTTATTTTCAGCACCTCCTTAATTTGTTATCAATTAGTACATATACACCTGAAATTAAATCTCTGACTTTAGCTTGCCAACTATTTCTTTAAACAAATTTCCTCTTTCTTCAAAATTATTAAACATATCCCAGCTGGCACAAGCCGGGGAAAGCAAAACTACATCTCCATCTTGAGCTGCCTGACTTGCCAGCTCTACTGCCTCTTTAAAGCTTTCTGCTCTAATTATTTTCTTTATGCCAACCTTTTCAGCTGCCTCCATCAACTCGAGTCCGGACTCGCCCAATACTACCAAAGCTCTTGTTTTAGGATAGGCAGTCCTGAGAAAACCCTCAAAATTATTGCCCTTGTTTCTCCCTCCTGCAATCAAAACCAATGGTCCGGGGAAGGCATCCACAGCCTTGATACTGGCATCAGGATTAGTACCC
>JAAXTT010000073.1 GCA_013336365.1 Peptococcaceae bacterium | reverse complement strand
TGCTTATCTTATCCTCAACTATCCGTAACATAAATAAAGAGGGGCTTGTACAAGCCCCTCTTTATTTATGGCGGAGAAAGTGGGATTCGAACCCACGAGACATTTTCATGCCTACTCGATTTCGAGTCGAGCGCCTTCGACCAACTCGGCCATCTCTCCACATGAAAATCTTTATATTAAGCCGGTTTTCTTTTCCTGCCTTAGTCTGCGAAAAAAATCCCTTACAATAGCTCCGCATTCTTCTTCTAAAATGCCGGAAAAGACCTCTACTCTGTGATTAAATCTGGGATCGCGAACCAAATCCACCAGAGAATCCACTGCCCCGGCTTTAGGGTCTCTTGCCCCGTAAACCAAGGTTTTTATCCGGAATTGAACTAAGGCGCCGGCGCACATTGGACAGGGTTCAATTGTGCTGTAAAGGGTTGCTTCGGATAATCGCCAATCACCGATTTTGGCTGCTGCCTCTCTCATGGCCACGATTTCCGCATGAGCGGTGCTGTCCTTTAATATTTCTCTTAAATTATGACCTCGGCCAATAATTTCTCCGGCCAAAACTACCACTGCACCAATAGGCACTTCCTCAAGGGCCTTTGCCTTTTCAGCCTCCAACAGGGCTTCCTTCATATAATACTCCTGGTCCATTAACAAAGGACTCCCCCCTGATATCCGGTGAAAAAACCCAAATCTGCATCTAGAATTCTAAGTCAAAATCCCTTGTCTGTCAAGAATCCCGGGAATCAACAAGCTTCCCGGTTACTTAGTTTCAGGCCGAACAAATATGTCAACTTGACTATCTCTTACCGGCTTTTTATAGTAAAATAAGAGGATACTAAGGTGGTGATAGAATATGTCCGGTTTTCCGTCTTTAAAAGCAATGGGAATAGCCGAAGCTGCTGAGGCTTGGAATCTGAAGACTGAATATGTGGAAAAGCTATGTGAGGAAGGCAAAATCAAGGCACTGAGAATAGAAAATACCTGGCTGATTTATAAAAACCAGCCAAACCCCAATCAGGAATAGCTGCCTTGGCTTTCACGGCAGCTATTTATTTTTTTGTCCGGCTTATTCTGCAGGGATAGTAGCTGTTTGCAGATAATTTCCCAAGCTTGATTCCCATGGCGTCAGCAAAGTCCTCCAGGCGGTTAAATCCCTTGCCGGCAACTGCAGAAAGCAACACCCTTCCACAAGCAACTGCATCCTCTTGAGCATCATGGTGCTTAAAGCTATGGTTTATAAATTTACAAACTGTGTTCAGCTTGTAATTCTCCAGACCCTGCCAGGTTTTCAATGCGGTTTTATAGGTACAAATAACACTGATTTCCGGATATTCAATACCATATAAATCAAGTGCCTGTCGCAATACTGAAATATCAAAGGAGGCATTGTGGGCTACTATAACCGAGTTGTTTAAAAGTGGCTCTATCTCCTTGTATACAGCATCAAATTCTGCCGCATCCTTCACAGCCTCTTTATTTATTCCATGAATACCCACATTGAAGGAATTGAAGTATAAATGCCTTGGGTGAGGCTTTACAAGCCAGTGCTTGGCATCGACTATCCTGCTATCCTCGATAATCGCTATACCAACTGAACAAATGCTTCCCAAAAAGCTGTTGGCGGTTTCAAAATCAATACATATCGCTCTCACTATGGCCACTTACCTCTTACTCTCAATATTTTCGCTATCATAGCACAATTATGCCTCCCCTGCCCAAAAATACCAGACATTGTTTATTCCGGTGCTTTGCTTAAAAAATATCCTTGACTTATCCTCCTGAATAGCATATAAATATGATATTGATAATCATTATCATATTTATAGATAGGGGGTACAATGATGTCATTAAATAATGCAAAACCCGGTGATGTAAGATTAATAAAAGCCCTCTCCGGGGATGAGAAAAAACGTAAATTCCTCTGTACCCTAGGCTGCTCTATAGGAGAGGAAATCACTCTTATCTCCGTCCTTGCGGGGAATTATATTGTCTGTATCAAGGACAATCGATATGCCCTGGATTATAATATGGCAAACTCCATTGAGCTTGCCTAATATTCCCATATAAAACCAATTCGGATATTTTTTTACCCTCCCAGTGATAATGAATTTCATTGTCACTGGGCTTGGAAGGAGAAACCATGAAAATAGCTTTAGTCGGAAACCCCAATTCAGGGAAAACCACTTTGTTTAATGCTTTAACGGGGAAAATGGAGCATGTTGGGAACTGGGCAGGAGTGACCGTTGAAAAAAAGATCTCCCCCCTAAGTGAACAGCTTGCTGACTTCCTCAGAAAACATCTGTCTGTAGATAACCCCGGCGATCCAATTGTAGTAATTGACCTGCCCGGAGCCTACTCTATAGACCCTTATTCGGGAGAAGAGGCAATTGCCAGGGACTTTATCCTTGAAGAAAAACCTGATGTAATTATTAATATTATAGATGCAAATAGCCTGGAAAGAAGTCTGTTTTTCACAACTCAGCTGTTGGAGCTTAATATTCCCACAGTTATCGCCCTTAACAAAATGGACCTATTAAGACATAATGGTGGCAAAATAGATACCGCAGGTCTGTCAGCCTCCCTTAAAAGTCAGGTAGGTGAAATTGTTGCCAACAAAGGAGAGGGACTGAAGGATCTTTTACTGAAGGCGGTCCAGACTGCTGAGTTAAAGGCTCAGCCGGCACCCATAGCCACCGGAGAAAGCAGTCAAGCTGGTACTGATGCTAGACACGCCTTCACAAAAAAACTGGCAACCGATTATCTGGTCAAAAATCGTGCCTCCCATGAAATTACTTTTTCTGACCGGGTTGACCGAGTTGTAGCCAATTCCTATCTTGGTCTTCCTATATTTGCCCTTGTTATGTGGGCAATATATGCCTTCTCTATAAATGGACTTGGAGGAATGCTGTCAGGATATATTAACGATACCCTGTTTGGTAAAATAGTCCCCGATGCTGTAAATGGGTTTCTGACAGGAATTGGGGTCCATCCCCTCCTTACCGGCCTTATTGTTGACGGGGCAATAGGGGGTGTCGGGGCAGTTGTTGGTTTTCTGCCCTTGATCATGATTCTTTTTTTCTGTCTCAGCCTGTTGGAGGACAGCGGCTATATGGCTCGAGTTGCAATTATTATGGACCGCTACTTTAAAAAAATCGGCCTTTCCGGGAAGGCAATTATTCCCATGATTGTGGGCACCGGTTGCTCTATCCCCGGAATTATGGCCACCAAAACCATTGAGGACGACAATGAACGGATGCTGGCAACCATACTTACTCCCTTTGTTCCCTGTGGTGCCAAGCTCCCTATAATAGCCTTGCTTGCAGCGGTATTTTTCCCCCACTCCACCTGGGTATTCCCGAGTATTTACTTAATTGCCGGGGCCTTAATAATTATTGTGGGGTTAATTATCAAAAAAATATATCGGCTTGAGTCCTCATCTGCCTTTATTGTTGAGATTCCTGAGTATAAGCTTCCCAGTATCAAGCTGGCCTCAAGGCAAATGCTTAAGCAAGCAAAATCCTTTTTGGTAAGAGCAGCAACGATTATCCTGGTAATGAACACAGTTATTTGGTTTATGCAAACCTATGGCTGGCGCTTACAGGAAGTAGAAAACCAGTCCTCAAGCATTCTTGCATCTGTGGGAGGAATCCTCGCCCCCTTACTGATACCTCTAGGGTTTATTGGCTGGCAGACGACGGCAGCAACTCTGAGCGGATTTATTGCCAAGGAAAACGTGGTTGCAACCTTTGCCATTATTTTAGCCTCCTCTGAGGAAGCAATGCATTTGGCCGGAGGCCCGCTGACTGACTTTTTTACTCCGGTCACTGCCTTTTCCTTTCTGCTGTTCAATTTATTTATTCCTCCCTGCTTTGCAGCAATAGGTGCAATGAATGCAGAGCTGGGTAGCAAAAGATTGCTGAGAAAGGCTATTTTGATTCAATTTATTGCCGGCTACACTGTTGCCATGCTTACGACTCAAATAGGCACACTACTGCTCTACAACAGACTCTCCGGGGGCTTTATCCCGGCGGTTTTCCTAACAATTTCCCTAGTAGGTTGGCTATACTACCTGATGGTCAGAAAGGCCGGGAATACAAAAAACGGCTTCGCTTAATAGGAAAGGAGTGTCTCTTGGAATGGCTACTATAATAGTTGGAATTATTTTCTTTTTAATAATCGGCTTTGGCACCTATCGATATTATAAAAGTATACAAAGCAACACCTGTCCCGGCTGTACCGGGGGTGCTTGTTCGGATTACCAAAATAATAAAGGCTGCAAAAATTAATACTCCCAGCCGGGTGGGACAAGGGTTAAATTCTCTTGTCCCACTAAGGTGAGGTTAAGCCCAGATACTCTTCAAGACATAAACCACTGTTGAAAATCGCTTCTGCATTACCAATCCCCACATATCTTAAGTGCCAGGGTTCATATTTATAGCCGGTAATCCCTTGTTTTCCCTCCGGATATCTGATAATAAAGCCATATTTATGGCAGTTGTTCTTAACCCAAACCCCTTCCTTTGTCTTGGCAAAGGAATCGCTAATGGTATTTAAATCAAAGGCTAATCCGGTTTGATGCTCTGAATATCCCGGTCTTGCAGAAAAGGTATCTGCGACACTTTGACCATATATATTTAAATTGTTTTTGTAAATATCAGCCTGAAGGCGGTAGGATCTGAAGCCGGAGGACAAATAGATATTCAGTCCCAAAGCCTTTGCATCATTGCTCATTTGGTCAAAAGCCTGCAGGACATCGGGATTTAGCCCGGGATAATAATCCGCCGGCAATGGATATGCTTTATTGACCACCAATATATCCTTAACAAAGAACAAATTATTCCAGTTTTTTCCAGTATATCGTGTTTCCGAGGTTTTTATGCCATCAAGGTATTTTCTCTCATACTCCTTGTTGGGATGGACACGCTCATAGCCTTCAATCCTCCAGCTTACTGCACCTTCATGATTTTTTCCGTTATATCGTTTTTGTCCGGTTCTTTTACCATCAACATAGTACGACTCGTATTCTTTATGAGGAAAGGCTGCCTCAAAGGATTCATAGCGCCACTCATTAAATGATAGCTGCTCGCTGTAGCCATATTCAATATTTCCTTGTAGAACAAAGAAACCTGCGCCTATTAAAAAGATCAGGCCAATTCTTATGTCTTTCATTTTGCCGGCTTACCTCCTTCCCTAGCCTGAAGCTGTCTTTGCCAGTTCGAGCTTAATGTGGGCCTGCCTGAATTCTTCCTCAAATTCTAAAAACACATCAACAATCAAGGGGTCGAAATGCTCTCCCCGTTCCTCGGCAATTATTTTACAGGCATCCCTATGGGACACCGCTTCCTTATAAATACGTTTTGAGATAATGGCATCATAGGCGTCCACCAGAGCCATTATTCTTGCAGACAGAGGAATATCATGCCCTGAAAGTCCTTCCGGATAGCCTTTTCCATTCCATTTTTCATGATGAAACTGGGTTATTTCAATTCCCATCTCAATGGATTTATTGTTGGGATGCTTCTGGAATACCTCTCGAAGAGTATTTGCCCCTATATTCACATGCTCTTTGATTTGTTCAAATTCTTCCTCAGTCAGCTTGCCGGGCTTTAACAAGACAGCATCTCTTACTCCCACCTTGCCTATATCATGGAGCGGGCTTACCTTTTCAATGTTTTCTATAAACTCCTCATTAAGCTGATCACTATAAATTAGATGGCTGCTCAGCTTTTCGGCTATAAGGCGACAAAACACCTGAATACGCTGCAAATGCTGCCCAGTATCATCATCTCGGGATTCTGCCAGCTTTGCCAAAGCATAAATCATGGCAATCTGGGATTCCGAAATTTCCAATACCTTTTCATTGACCAGCTGATTTAAATTTCTATTATGCTTTTCCAGCTCTGCCTGTAAATGATGGAGCTTCAGATGCAACTCCACCCGGGCATTAACCTCAGCAATCTCAAAGGGCTTTTGTATATAGTCCACACCGCCGTTTTCAAATGCCCTGACCTTATCCTTTGCATCAGTAAGGGCACTAAGAAAAATTACCGGTATTTTCTTAAATCTTACATCCTCCTTTAATCGACTGCATACCTCATAGCCATCCATGTCGGGCATCAATACATCCAGTAAAATCAAATCCGGAAGCTCTTCGCTTCTCATCAGTAAATCCACAGCCTTTTTCCCGGACAGAGCAAACTGACGCTTGTAATGCTTGGGAAGGGCGTTCCCCAACACCTCAATCATTTCCGGGCTGTCATCAACAATCAATATTCGTTTCCTGTCAAAGCTGTTTATTGCTGCCATTCTTCAAGGACTCCCTAATTTCACCAAGTATTTTATCGAGGATTTCCCAGGCCTCTTCAAAGTTATATTGATCCACCAATACTCTGATTTTTTCCAGCCGGTCTGAAAAGATAGGGTCTTTAGTATAGCGGATAACATCCTTTATGTATTCTTCTGCCACAATATCATTATCCTTCAATAAGACCGCCAATATCTCCATTAAGGGCAGTATTTCATAAATATTCCCACCCTCGATTTCTAAAGCCGGAGACACCTCTGTATCATCATACCAAGTAGCTATCGAAGAAAAAATCTTGTCCAGTATTCTCTCCAGCCGGCTTACCAGGAATTCCCTGTTTTGCCTTGATTCCGACCTAAGCATCTGTTCAAGAACATCTGCAGCCTCTACCGCCTCCCTTTCACCAATAAGGGCTGCCACACTCTTGACCGTATGGGCAATTCTTTCAGCATTTTGAAAATCTCCTACTGCTATGCTTCTCCTTAGCTCGCCTATATCATTTCTATGATTATTATAAAATTTAACCTGTATTTTTCGGAAAAGCTCCTTATTATTGCCAAGTCTTTTCAATGCTAATAAGACCTCGTTATTATTATGGTGTTCCAATATTGCCTTTTCCTCATATTCCACGGCAGATTCCTTTATCCTCTCCGGATTCTCTATGTCCCCAATCCAGTGGACAATTGTTTGAAAAAGCAGGGTAATATCAATAGGCTTTGGAATGTAATCGTTCATACCTGCCTGGAGGCATTTTTCCTTCTGACCCTGAAGTACATTAGCCGTCATAGCAATAATCGGAAGCTCTGCAAACTCCGGATTTTTTCTTATTTCTTTTGTGGTATCATAGCCATCCTTAACTGGCATCTGGATGTCCATAAGGACCAGGTCATATGTACCGAAATCAAGCTTTTCCAATGCTTCTTCACCATTTTTGGCAATAACCACCGACATGCCCCCATGGGAAAGAATCTTTTTAGCTACCTCTTGATTGATTTTGTTATCCTCTACCAGCAAAATTCTTTTTCCATACAAATGCTTTGCATAATTCTCTTCCAGCCGCTTCTTTGAAGGCATCTCAGC
>JAAXTT010000185.1 GCA_013336365.1 Peptococcaceae bacterium | reverse complement strand
TATCTTTTTAAAATTTCTGTTGCCGAAGGATCCCACCATATATCCGGTATATTTGCTGCTGCCAATCAACTGGCTAAGCAAACAGGATAATATAACGGCCAGAATCGGATCAATAACAATAGTGGCCAACAAAGAAATATTTAGCCAATAATATAATGTATGCAGATAAAAAAGCACAACAGGATGAATTAGATATATGCCAAAGGAATTCCCGGACAAAATTTTGATAACTGATCCAAAGTTACCTTTTCTCTCCATTGCTGAAGCAACTACTAAAAAGAACCCAATCGCAGTGAAGCTGTATAAGTACATGCTGGGCCTGAAAATACTGGCTGATAGGTTGTAGGAAACAGCCAGCACCAAATAGCTATACAAATAATCCCCGCCAACCATTAATAAACAGGTGACAAACAAAAATATAATCAACTTTTTATGGTTCTCAACCCATCGGCGAGTCTCATTCCAATACAGTCCGGCCAGACCACCCATCAGATAGTATGGCAGATATGAAAACAAAAGATAATTTTTTCGTTCAAAAAGCCAGGTTATAAATATCTTCCAGCCACTGAGGTCAAAAAGGTTCAGTAGCATATAGAATCTATTTTCCAATATATAATGGTAGAAAAAACTTAATGCCAACCCAAAAATAAATATACCCGTAATCCAAAGGCTCTTTTTTACAGGCTTGAAGATGTACAACAAAAAGGGGAATATCAGATAAAACTCTATGCTGACAATAATATAATACAGATGATAAAATCCATTGCCGCTGAATATGTTTTGCCACCATAAAGCAATAAAGCCTGCCAAACCATCCCATGCCACCAGCTCCGAGGTGCTGGCAAGACAAAGATAAATGGCAGTCCAAATAATATAGGGCAATACCAGATTATTAAACCGTCTTTTATAAAACCTGGGCAGACTGATTTTTTTATTTTGATAATTATAGAAAAAAACCAGCCCGGTGACAAACATAAATACAAACCTGCCATAGCGCATTATATTCATTAAAAATCCCTGAATATGATGATTTATCAAACCAAGCTCAGGTATTGAATGGTAAAATCCAATGGAATGGATAATAACAATAGTTATTAAACCAAATACTCGCAAATAATCAACCTGTCCCAAATGTCCCTTTTCTTCAATAAAAGGTGTGTCCTTTTTACTCAAAAAAACTAATCACTATCCTTTTCCAATGCCTTAAGCTTCTCATTTTGAGCGATACCAATCAAGGTATCTCCCTTCTTTATAACATGGCTGGGATCCGGAGAAATAATAAATTCATTACCTCTTCTGATCGCCAGAACTGTAAAACCGTACTCCTTGCGCAAATCAGAATCCTTGAGAGTAGCATCTAAAAATATTTGGGGTGCTTCCAGCTCCAATAGACTGTAATCCGGTGACAAATTAATCTGGTCTATAATATTATTGGAAACAAGCCACCAGGCAACTCTTTCACCCATGTCCTTTTCCGGGAAAACAACAATATCGGCACCTATTTTTTTAAGCACCTTGCCATGCAAATCTGAGGCAGCCTTGGCAACTACTTTTTTTACTCCCATTTCCTTTAGCATTAAGGTAACCATAATATTGGCTTGAATATCCTGTCCTATAGCAACCACCACAATATCAAAATTTCGCAAGCCCAGAGATTTCAAAACCAACTCGTCCAGGGCATTGGCCTGAACTGAGTGAGTTACCAAATCTGCAAGCTCCTCAACCTTATCCTCATCAGAATCGATGGCCAAAACCTCATATCCCATCTGAGTAAGGGTTTTAGCCAAGCTACTTCCAAAACGTCCCAAGCCGATTATAGCAAACTGCTTCATCTGATCACCCCACTATTATTCTTTCTTCTGGATATCTTATATTAACCAGTTCTTTCTTTTCTGCCAGAGCTACTGCCACTGTCAAGGGGCCCATTCTGCCGAAAAACATGGTTAATGTAATCAGCATCTTACCAAAGTCACTTAGCTTGGCAGTTAAGTCCATAGTCAAGCCCACATTGCCAAAGGCAGAGACTACCTCAAAAAATATTGTCAGAAAATCTGCCTTTTCAGTAATTGTTAAAACCATTGTCACTACGGTAACCAGAAATGCGGACAGAATAAGTATTGCTAAAGCTCTGTACACCTGATCAAAGGGCACTCTCCTGTTAAAAAGCTTAATATCCCTATCCCCCATAGTTATTGATTTGGAAGCCAGAAACAGCACCCCAAAGGTGGTGGTCTTTATCCCCCCTCCGGTAGAACCGGGAGATGATCCTATAAACATCAGTATAGTAAATAAAAATAAGGTTGACGAATGCATACTGGAGATATTTAAAGTATTAAAACCTGCTGATCTTGTTGTAGTACCCTGAAAAAATGAGGCCAGCCATTTTTCCCCTTGACCCAGTTCCTTCAAGGAATAGTTCCATTCCATCATAGCAAAAAACACGGCAGAAAGAACCAGCAAAGATAATGTTACTACCAACACCAGCTTTGAGTGTAGAGAATAATGTTTTATTTTCAATTTTTTTTGCCAAATTTCATAAACAACCGAAAATCCAAGACCGCCAACTATTATTGAAAGCATTATTACCAAATTGACTGCCGGGTCCCTTACATATCCTGTCAGGCTCTTAAAACCTCCAAATAGATCAAAGCCGGCATTATTGAAGGCGGTTACAGCATGAAATAGCCCAAACCATAAAGCCTTTGCCAGGCTCATATCACTATGCCACCTCACCGCCAAAATA
>JAAXTT010000184.1 GCA_013336365.1 Peptococcaceae bacterium | reverse complement strand
AATATAATCTGCCCATTGAGGATGAAGTTATTGTTGTGGTTTCCTTTGATATGAAGATTGGTGATTTGCTTGATACAGAAATAATGCAAATTATGAGTGTAGGAACTGCTAAAACCCAGGTTGAGCTTATGATGAAAAGCTTGCTGGGTGGAGATGAGGCGCAGGCTCCAAGTGAGCCTAAACCTGAACCGGTGCCTGAAATAATTGATCTTCCCATTGATGTGCCCATAGATGTTCCGGAATCAGTAAAGGCAGAAGAGGATGATTGGCTGGCCACGGATTTTTGGTCAGAGGATGACAATAAAAAACCTGCTGAGACACCTAAGGAAACTATGAGGCAGCAAAGTAAACAGGTTGCTTCTGAAACTACTGACTCGGGGATAACCTTGGAGGAAAAGAAAAAACTGGATTTACTGCTGGATGTTTCCTTAAAGGTCAGTGTTGTTTTAGGTCGTACCAAAAAGCCGATTAAAGAGGTTCTCGGTTTGACTCCGGGGGCTATAGTAGAGCTTTCCTCCCTTGTTGATGAGCCGGTGGAGATACTGGTCAATGGAACATTGGTTGCCAAGGGTGAGGTAGTGGTGGTAAATGAAAACTTTGGGGTTAGAATTACATATATATTAAGTCCGCAGGAAAGACTTATGCAGCTTAGATAAAAAAAGTTTTGGAAGACAAAAAACCGGTGGTCCGGGATAATGGACCATCGGTTTTTTTGCTGAGTATTGAGTTTTATTTTGAGGAAATATAGGGGTTTCCCTAAAAACATATGTACCTATTGCTAAAGAGGGTTAATTACCAAGCCTGTTGTTACCTTTGGATAGAAGTAAGTGCTTTTTTGCGGCATTTTTTCCAAATTAGCAGCCACCTGAGTTACTTCCTCAACCTTAGTGGGATTTAAGAAAAAAGCAAGCTGATACTCACCCTTGTCTACAGCCTTCAGTGCTCCGATTTCCTCCCGAGTATAAGTAACATAATCTCCCATTGCCAGCTGTTCAGGGCCGATTTCCAGGAGTCTGTCGAATATAAGACTATGAAGAACAGAGACATCCAGATTTCTCCAGGCCTCTGATTTTTCCTGAGGCATGAGCTCCATTAGGCTTTTCTCATCCTTGATTTTTGCCAGATAAAGCTTTCCTGATTCCAGATATAGGCCAAAAACATGTGGGGAGAGATTTTTCAGAGTATTTAGGAAATCCTTGAAATTGCTTTTGTCCGGCAGGAGATCGAATTCATTTAATTTAAATGTGTCCTCCAGTTTGCTGATCAGAGAGGAGGAATTTTTTGTGCTTATGTTTTTAACAAGTCGGTGAGTGGGAAAAACAACCAGGCCCGGATCATAAAGGTTTACCAGCAGCATCATTACGTAGTCAGATAAGGGATTGCTTTTTGATTCTGACCCGGAGGCCAGGTTTTTATAGTTAAGTGCGGTTTCATATCGGTGATGCCCATCAGCTATATAAACAGTTTTATTCTTCATTGTCTCTTGGATCCGGGAAATGGTTTCCCGGTCATTTATTACCCAAAGCCTTTGAGTCTCTTGATTTTCATCTGTAAAGACCGCATCAGGCTGTCTGTTGTTTATAGATTTATGTAATAGGTTGTTTGTCAGCATATCCTGATCAGAGTAGAGACTGAAAACCGGACTGAAATTACATTTGCAAGCCTTCATCAGTTCCAGTCGGTCAGCCTTGTGCTTGGGCAGAGTTTCCTCATGAGGCAATACAACCCCATTTTCATAAGGCTCCACCTTTACGGCACAGATAAAGCCTGTTCTGAGTATTTTTTTTCCATCCACAAAAAATTCCTGTTGATAAAGATAAATGGAGGGTTCCCGGTCTGCTTGAAGAACGGCCTCTGATTGCCAGGCTTTGAACATGTCGGCTGCTCTGGTATAGCGATTGTTGGCAGGACTGTCCTCAGGCAGTGCTTTTCCATATTCCAAGCGAATTATATTATAGGGATTTTTTTTGTAGTAATTATCTTGGGCTTGAGTATCTATCACATCATAGGGGGGTGTTGTCACCTCAGCCATATTTTCTATTTTTTCCGGGTTATAGCGGATACCCTTAAAAGGAACAATGGTAGCCATTATTTTTCCTCCCTTAATCAATATTTGCAAAAGATTATTGGTTTTTCATTCAGCAGTCTTTTTGGTCCAGCGATCCCTGTCTCTTAGGCGATATTTTTCCATTACATCCTTAAAGGCCTTGTCCAGGTCTATATCCAAAGCATTGGCATAGCAAATAATAATAAAAAGGATGTCAGCCAGCTCAAGATCCAAATTTCCCGGAGGTTCATGGGGTTTTTTTGTTTTTTCACCGTAGAGGTGGTTGATTTCTCTGGCCAGCTCTCCCACTTCCTCAGTAAGTCTGGCCAGCATTGACAGAGGGTGCCAATAACCTTCCTCAAACTGGCTAATCCACCGGTCCACCTCAGTCTGCATTTCTTTTATATCCAATAATTCCACCTCTCATTATAAAACATAATAATTTTAACAGTTTTTCCTGCTTTATTCTACTTTTTATTATTGCGGCACTATATTGATTAGGCCGGCAAAAGAGGATTTTATCCTGATAAATATCTTTGATAGTAGGATTTTTTGTGATATAAATTTAGATATGGCAAAAAGGGGAAATATTGAATAAATCGGGGGAAGTCCATGGAAGGATCGATAAAAGAAATATTGATCAGCAGGGAAGAAATTGCTGAAAGGGTAAAAGTCCTTGGGGAAAAAATATCCCGAGACTATTTTGACAAGAAA
>JAAXTT010000072.1 GCA_013336365.1 Peptococcaceae bacterium | reverse complement strand
GTCTGTGTCTTTCGTGAATTTCATCCTGCCCATATGCCTTAAAGGCTAAGGTTCCCGGCTTGAGTTTGCAGGGATACTGACCAAGCCTCATGGTGCCGCCCTTGGCCTCAAGACATTTTTGCTCCGGGAGAAGGTCTATAACCGGATGGCCGCAAAGCTCATTGAATTCCGAGCTGTTGGCATCCTCCCAGCCTATTTTGTTTCGACAATACTCTACCACTGCCAGCTGCATTCCCAAACATATTCCAAAAAAAGGAACCTTGTTCAATCTGGAATAGTTTATGGCAATTATTTTGCCTTCAATTCCCCGATCACCAAATCCCCCGGGGACCAAAATCCCATCCAATTCCTTTAAGCAGTCCAATGAATTATTTTTCTCCAAATCCTCAGAGTTTATCCAACGAACCTCAACTGAGTGATTGTGATGAAGTCCTGCATGACGCAGGGCCTCTGCAACGCTTAGATAGGCATCGGGCAAGGAAACATATTTTCCCACCAAACCAATAACAACCTTGTCCTTAAGATTTTTCATGCGATTGACCATGTTTTTCCAGTCAGTAAGCTCGGGCTCTCCACAATTCAACCCCAGTCTCTGGACAACAATTTTAGCCAAGCCCTCTTCCTCCAGCATTAGGGGGACCTCATAAATTGAGGAGGCATCAATTTCCTGAATTACAGCATCCTTATCAGTATCACAAAAAAGTGCCAGCTTATCCTTCACATCATTAGGAAAACGATTTTCCGTACGACAAACCAGAATGTCCGGCTGAATACCAATGCTGCGGAGCTCCTTTACACTGTGCTGAGTAGGTTTTGTCTTGACCTCATTGGCAACCTTTAAATAGGGAACCAGGGTAACATGGATATACATTACATTCTCTCGGCCCTGATCAGTCTTTAGCTGTCTTATTGCCTCAAGAAAAGGCAGAGATTCAATATCCCCTACTGTACCGCCAATTTCAGTAATGACTACATCGACCTGTCCCTCAACAGCCTGACGAACAATACTGTTTTTTATTTCATTGGTAATATGGGGTATAACCTGGACAGTTGCACCAAGATAATCTCCTCTGCGCTCCTTGCTGATAACAGACCAATATATGCCGCCAGAGGTTATATTACTGTTCCTGCTGGAATTAACATCGGTAAATCTCTCATAATGGCCCAGATCCAGGTCGGTTTCAGCACCATCGTCAGTTACAAAGACCTCCCCATGCTGGTAAGGACTCATAGTCCCGGGATCAACATTAATATATGGATCGAGCTTTTGAATAGCAACCTTGACTCCCCGACTCTTTAACAATCGCCCCAGGGAAGCAGCGGTAATTCCTTTACCTAAAGATGAAACTACTCCTCCGGTGACAAATATAAACTTGGCCATAACTGCCTCCTGTTTTTTGGAAATAGATATTAAATCACTTCCACTATTCTATCCACAGAGCAGAATAGTGTCAATTCACGTCAAGGTATTTTTATTTTCCGCCCAGACCAATATTGGTTGCAAAAAGATAGCCCAAAAACAGTCCCAACACTCCGGCAACTCCTGCCCAGGTAGCCGGGGCAGGAACCGGTAGCCTGATAAGCGCAAAGATGATGCCAATTATTATTCCGGTACCAAGGGACAATATTACTTCCTTCATAAAAATATCGCTCCTAGCTTATATCCGGTTTTTTATCGAGCCAAACTCACATCTTTTCCGGTGCTGATAGGCTAAGCAAGCCTAATCCATTGGCTAAAACTATCTGAACCGCAGCGGCTAGGACCAATCTTGCCTCGGTCAGCCGGGAATCATCACAGATTATGCGATGAGCGTTATAAAAGCTGTGGAACAGGCCGGCCAATTCATGAAGATACCTGGCAATGCGATGAGGTGCCATATCTTTGGCACTGTCAATAATTTCATTGGGGAAATCAGCCAGCTTGTGAATCAACAAAATTTCCTGTTCCTCAACCAGAAGGGAAATGTCTGCTGTGCCGGGAGCAGGCAAACTGCTACCCAGTTCTTCCAGCTGTCTGAAAACGCTGGATATTCTAGCATGGGCATATTGAATATAATAAACTGGATTATCGTTACTGGTAGACTTAGCCAAATCCAAATCAAAATCCAGGTGACTGTCCGGACTGCGCATAACAAAGAAATATCTTGCCGCATCCCGGCCAACCTCCTCCACAAGCTCCTCCAGGGAAACAAAATTACCGGTTCTCTTACTCATTCTTACAATTTCTCCACCACTATAAAGCCGCACCAGCTGCATCAAAATAACCTGAAGAATTTCCGGGTCATAACCCAGTGCCTGGAGCGCAGCCTTCATTCTGGCTACATGTCCATGATGATCGGCACCCCAGATATTTATAATTTTTGTAAAGCCCTCTTGGATTTTATCAAGATGGTAGGCAATATCAACCGCAAAATAGGTGGGCATTCCATTGCCCCTTATTAATACCTCATCCTTTTCTAAGCCCAAACGGGTAGCCTTAAACCAGACAGCCCCATCCTGCTCCACAAGAAAGCCCTTCTGACCCAAAAGGTCAAGAACCTTTTGAACAGATCCGGAATCATGGAGAGTTTGCTCTGAGAACCAGAGGTCATAGACCACCCCAAAGTCCTCCAGAGTTTTTTTGATTTCAGTTATCTTTTCACTTAGGGCATATTCTACCATGGCTTTACGGCGATCAATACCGGGGGACTGCAAATATCTATCTCCATAGCTTGATACAAACCCTTTCATGGTTTCCAGAATATCCTCACCATGATAGCCTTCTTCAGGCAGCTGAGCAGGCTGACCAAGTATTTGCAAATAACGTGCCTCCAGGGAAAGGGCAAAGTTTTCAATCTGGTTCCCCGCATCGTTAATGTAATATTCCCGAGAAATATCATAGCCGGCAAAGGCCAGCAAATCCGCCAAGCTGTCTCCCAAAGCAGCTCCTCTTGCATTGCCCATATGTAATAGTCCGGTGGGGTTGGCACTGACAAATTCAACCTGGATTTTTTCTCCCTCGCCAATTTCCGAACGTCCATAGCTGTCTTTCATTTCAAGGATTAAATCGAGCTCGGAATGAACCCAGTCCCTTTGCAAATAGAAGTTTATAAAGCCCGGACCTGCAACCTCAATTCTTTCCAAAAAGGACTCCGCCAACTCGATCTCCTGGATAAGAACCTTGGCTATTTTGCTCGGGGCACTTCTCAAGGGCTTTGCCAGCATCATTGCAAGGTTGGTAGCAAAATCTCCATGGCCCTTCTCTCTGGGAATTTCTAACGCATAATCCGGAACATCTGTTTTGGGGAAAATTCCTTTACTGCATGCGGATTCCAGGGCTGATGCCAGGACAGTCCTGATTTTTTCCCGGTTTTTTTCCACCACTCCAAAAGTAACTGTCATTCTAAACAAAACGCCCCCTCGAATAATCACAAGCTATCCAGCAGCTTTATTCAGCCCCGCACAATTCTTCCACCAAAATACTTAGCCTGTTAAAACCAAGTCTCTGGTTATCTACTTCAATATCATACTCCAACTGGATAGAACCGCCGGAAGAATTCAGATCAACTGCAACCCTTGAGGGCAGGACCTGTACATCAAAGACACCTACAGAGGTAAGATATACCCCTTTATATGGTTGACCCTGTTCAAATACCTGTCTGAACTGAAGAGTCCCCATTCTATTCAAAACAACCTTGCCAGTCTCAGCCTTAATAGAGGTTGTGGTACCCTCCATTCCGGATATTTCCGACTCCTCATAAAGCAAATAATAGGCATTGTTTTTTTGATAATATTTACCCTGAGTAACCAAGGAAATTGTGCTGTCATCTCCCTCTGCAGACTCCTGGATCGCAGCAACAGTAATTAAAACCTTTTTACCATTATTCATTGAGCCTTCAACCCCAAGGCATAGCCTGCCTGAAACGCCACCTTATTCACTTCGATAAATCTGGCGGGAATCCTTGCCTCCAAAGCCTTGGTCCAGCTATCTTCGGAAAAAGGCAGCAAGGACGCCAGCACTCCTACTAAGACAACATTTGCTGCCTTACTGTTTCCACACTCTCGGGCAATCTTCAAGGCATCAAAGATAACGGCATTTTTAACCTTTGACTTTATATATCCGGGAATATCCCGGGGATATTCCACCAAACCGGCCAAAACCGGAACAGGGAAAATTGCCTGGTCGTTTACCACCAAAGCACCGCCCGGTTTTACATAGCTCATCCAGCGAAGGCCCTCAAGCTTTTCAAAGGCAATAACCACATCAGCTTCCCCATCCTCAATTATCGGAGAAAATACCTTGTTGGACATTCTTACCTGAGTAACAACACTTCCGCCTCTTTGGGCCATGCCGTGGATTTCGGAAACCTTTATATCATATCCGGCAAACTGTCCCACATGGGCTAAAATTTTACTGGCAAGAATAGTACCCTGACCCCCTACACCCACCAGTAAAATATTCAATGGTTTATTCATTGACAATTCCACCTTTCTTCAAGGCGTTAAATTTACAGACCTGCAAACAAAGGTTGCAACCGGTGCAGGACTCAGGATCAACAGCACAAAGCTTGTCCAAAACAGAAATGGCAGGACAGCTCAGCTTAAGGCAGGCCTTACAGCCGGTACACAAATCCTCCTGTACAGTAACAGGGGGATTTGCCTTTTTTTCAATAAGAACACAGGGTCTGCGAGCTATAATCACCGAGGGCTCATCAGCTATCAGCTCCTCCTTGATTGTTGCCTCCAATTGAGCAAGATTAAGTGGGTCAAGAACCGATACTCTGTTGACACCAAGGGCTTTTACCAAAGCCTCAAGGTCAACCAGCGGTGCATTCTTGCCCATCAAGGTCTTACCTGTGGCTGGATTGTGCTGATGACCGGTCATGGCGGTAATGCCATTATCTACTATGATTACGTTAGTATTGCCCTTGTTGTAAACCACATCCAGCAAACTGGTGATTCCTGAATGCAAAAAGGTGGAATCCCCAATCACAGCCACTGTTTTTTCGCCAAGAGCGGGGACCGCTTTTTCAATGCCGTGGGCCATGCTGATGCTGGCTCCCATACATACACAGCTGTCCATTCCATCCAAGGGAGGCAACCCTCCCAGGGTATAGCAGCCAATATCTCCGGAAACCAGCAGCTTCATTTTGCGCAGAGTATAAAATACTCCCCGATGGGGACACCCGGCACAAAGAACCGGTGGTCTGACCGGAACTGTGGGCATGTCCTCCGGCTTTATCGGCTGGTTTATTCCAGTAGCTGGCATTAGGCCTGCGGCAACAAAGCCCTTTTTAACTACCGCGGCATTAAATTCTCCGGTTTCCGGGAAAAATTCCTTGCCTGCGACCTTATGTCCCTGAAGCCTTATAAATTCCTCAAGGTATGGCTCCAGCTCCTCAACAACAAGAAGCCTTTCAACTCCGGCAGCAAATTTACTGATTAACTGACCGGGCAGGGGAAAGGTCATACCCAGCTTTAAGACTGATGCTTCGGGAAAGACCTCTCTGACATATTGGTAGCTGATACCACTGGTTATTACTCCGACCTTGGAATCCCCCGGAACAATAAAATTCAGGGGACTCTGATTGGAGTAGGCTTCAAGCCTTTCTATTCTTTCTGTCAAAGAATTCCGCCTCAGCCGACCAAAAGCCGGAATCATAAGCCATTTTTTTGTATCCTTTTTGTATTCCTTAACCGGTTTGTCTATAGGCTCTCCCAGCTCTACAAGCCCCTGGGAATGTGCCACCCGGGTAGTAATGCGAAAAAGCACCGGAATATCGAATTCCTCGCTGATATCTAAAGCAACACCTATCATTGCCTTGGCCTCAACACTATCTGACGGCTCCAGCATGGGGATTTTGGCAAATCTGGCATAGTTTCGATTGTCCTGTTCATTCTGGGAGCTATGCATACCGGGATCATCGGCAGAAATAACTACCAGCCCACCATTAACTCCTGTATAAGCAGCAGTCATCAAGGGATCTGCGGCAACATTGACTCCCACATGCTTCATTGTAGCAATGGACCTGACCCCTGCCATAGACGCCCCGATGGCGACCTCGAGGGCGACCTTCTCATTGGGTGCCCACTCTGCATATATTCCTTCATAACCACTGAAGTTTTCAAGTATTTCGGTACTGGGAGTTCCAGGGTAACCTGAAGCTACTGCAACTCCATTTTCAAATGCGCCTCTTGCAATTGCAGCATTACCCGTTAGAAGCTCTTTCAAAAACATCCACCTCCGGTTCAATATTTATGACATTATATAACAATTTCTTTTCCCCCCGCTAGATTAATCCGCCGGTAAAATAGGTTAACTTATCTTAGGCCTTTCATCAATTACCCTTTTTGCCTTGCCCTGACTTCTTTCAATAGTAAAGGGCTCCATCAGCCTAACCTTGGCACCTATGGTCAAAACACTATGGAGACGGGACTTGATTTTCTTTTCCAGAACCTCCAGATCCCTGAAATTGCCGGTAAAGGCGTTTTCAGTAACCTCAACCATAACCTCCAGAGCATCCATATAGCCCTTCTTTGTAACTACTATTTGATAGTGAGGTGCAATCTGATCAAATTCCATCAGCACACTTTCAATCTGGGAAGGAAAAACGTTGACTCCCGAAATAATCATCATGTCATCCGATCTTCCTGTCACCTTTTTCATTCTTACTGTATTCCGACCGCAGGCACAGGGCTGGTAGTCAAGCCTGGTAATATCTCTGGTCCGATAACGAATAATGGGCATAGCCTGTTTGGTCAAGGTCGTTATCACCAGCTCCCCTTCTTCACCGGGACCCAATATCTCCCCGGTTTCAGGGTTAATAATCTCAGCAAGAAAATGGTCCTCCTGAATATGCAAGCCGGGAGAGGCACTGCATTCTCCTGAAACTCCGGGACCCATAACCTCACTAAGGCCGTAGTTGTCCGTGGCCTTGATTCCCCAAACCTGCTCCAGTTCCTTCCTCATGCTTTCTGACCAAGCCTCTGCACCAAAAAGCCCGATGCGTAGCTTTAAATCTCCGGGCCCGATGCCCATTTTTGCGGCGGCCTCTGCCAAATGCAAGGCATAGGAGGGAGTACCCACGAGTACCGTTGTCCCAAAATCCTTCATTAGCATAATTTGTTTTTCAGTATTGCCCACTGAGGAAGGCACAATGGCAGCACCGGCCTTTTCCAGACCATAATGGAGGCCAAAAGCCCCGGTAAACAATCCATAGCCGAAGGTAATTTGAGCCACGTCCTCATCCGTAACTCCTGCAGCAGTGGCGAATCTGGCAATCAGATCTGACCAGATTTCCAGGTCTCCCTTTGTGTAGCCTACTACTATAGGCTTTCCTGTAGTACCGGAAGATGCATGAAGCCTGACAATCTCCTTAATAGGAACTGCGAAAAGTCCATAGGGATAATTATCCCTCAAGGCTGCCTTGGTAGTGAAAGGAAAGCGGCTAATATCCTCCAAACTTTCCA
>JAAXTT010000071.1 GCA_013336365.1 Peptococcaceae bacterium | reverse complement strand
CACCTGGGAAGCGAGATACTATACCGGCAAAAATCAGCAATGATATTCCATTTCCGATTCCCTTTTCGGTAATCTGCTCTCCAAGCCACATAAGAAAAGCGGTTCCAGCAGTCAAGGTAATCGCTACCATAAGATATGACCATATAGACGGCTTAATCATAGCCTGCTTTAATGCAGCAGTAGTTCCTATTGCTTGTAAAAAAGCCAGGACTACTGTCAGATATCTTACATACTGAGTAATTTTTTTGCGGCCTTCTTCTCCCTCTTTGGAAAGTCTTTCCAAATGAGGAATAACTATGGTCAGCAATTGCATAATTATTGATGCATTGATATAAGGGGTGATGCTCATAGCGAATATTGAAAAATTCTTAAATGCACCACCGGAGATTACATCAAAAAAACCAAACAGCATATTGCTATTCACTAAATCGGCGAATACCTTAGCCTCTACCCCAGGAACTGGAATATGCGCACCCAGTCTAAAAACAAAAAGCAGCGTTAAAGTAAATAGCAATTTTCTTCTTAGCTCTTCAATCTTCCAGGCTGCCTGCAGTGTGCTGATCATTTAAATCACCTCAGCCTTGCCACCGCTAGCCTCAATCTTGTCAGCGGCTGTTTTGCTGAAGGCATGAGCCTGTACAGTTAAGGCCCGATCCAAGGATCCACCACCAAGTATTTTCAGGCCGTCCCCTATCTTATTGATTATTCCTTCCTTCAATAGAAGTTCTGGAGTAATCAATGTTCCTGCTTCAAATCTTTCCAGGCGTTCCAGATTTATAGCAACTATATACTTTTTAAAGGGTGCGTTGCTAAAACCACGCTTAGGCAATCTCCTGTGCAAAGGCATCTGTCCACCCTCAAAACCCGGGCGAACACCTCCACCTGAACGGGAATTCTGACCTTTGTGTCCCCGTCCTGAGGTTTTACCTTTTCCACTCCCAATACCTTGCCCCTTACGGGTGGGACTCTTTCGAGAGCCTGGATTTGGCCGCAACTCGTTCAATTGAACCAACAATTGCACCTCCTTAAGCTTCCTCTACACTAACCAAGTGAGCAATTTTTTTAATCATCCCTGTTATTGCAGGGTTTTCTTCCTTGATTACCGAGCTATTGCTTTTTCCAAGGCCAAGGGCCCTGGCAGTGGCTCTCTGCTCTTCAGGTCTACCTATTAGACTTTTGATCAAGGTAACTTTTACCTTTGACATTTATACCACTCCTTACTATGCCATACCATAATCCTTTAAGTCAAGAACGGTTCTGAAAACCATTACTTATCTACCCAAGTAATTCCTCGACTGTTTTGCCTCTAAGCCTGGCTACCTCTTGAGGTGTTTTCAAGCTGGTTAAGGCGACCATGGTAGCATGTACAACATTGTTTGCATTATTTGAGCCAAGAGATTTAGTTAAGATATCCCTTACTCCTGCAAGCTCCAATATTGCCCTTACCGGACCACCGGCTATTACTCCGGTACCTGGTGCGGCAGGCTTCATCAGTACCTTGCCAGCTCCAAATATACCAACTATTTCGTGGGGGATAGTTGTTCCGGAAAGAGGAACCTCTACCATATTTTTCTTGGCATCCTCAATTCCCTTACGAATGGCTTCAGGCACCTCTGCAGCTTTGCCAAGACCAGTTCCAACATGTCCATTCTCATCTCCTACAACAACAAGAGCTGAAAAGCTAAACCTTCGGCCACCCTTTACAACCTTGGCCACTCGGTTAATAAATATAACTTTTTCTGATAATTCCAGTTTTCCAGCATCAATCCTGGACACCTATTTCCCTCCTTTTGGCCGGTTAAAGCGGCTTAAAATTCAAGGCCGCCTTCCCTAGCTGCTTCAGCCAAAGCCTTAATCCTGCCATGGTAAAGATAGCCAGCCCGGTCGAAGACTACATTTTTTATACCTTTTTCCAGTGCGGCTTTAGCAACAAGCTTTCCTACTACAGTAGCAGCTTCTTTGTTCGCACCACGGGCCATTTGTCCCTTTACATCCTGGGAAAGGGTTGACACTGATACTAAAGTGACTCCCTTTTCGTCATCAATAAGTGCTGCGTAAATATTGTTAAGGCTACGGAATACGTTAAGTCTCGGGCGCTCCCCAGTGCCGCTAATCTTCTTGCGCACCCGTATCCGCCTCTTATTCCTTAACTTCTTGCGGTCAGGTTTGCCGATCAAAATTCTTCAACTCCTTCGCCAACTACTTCTTACCTTTTGCACCGGACTTGCCGGCCTTACGACGAATTATCTCGCCATCATACTTAATGCCTTTTCCTTTATATGGCTCAGGCTCTCTAACTTCTCTAATATTAGCAGCCATAGCACCAACTGCCTGCTTATCGATACCCTTTACCACAACCTTGGTTGGTAGCGGAACCTCAATTTCAATTCCTGCTGGTGGATCAATCTCCACCGGATGGGAGTAGCCAACTGACAAAACCAGTTTATTACCCTGCTTTTGTGCTCTGTAACCTACCCCAACCAGCTCCAAGGCTTTCTCAAAACCTGTTGTTACACCAATCACCATGCTGTTAAGCAGAGAACGGGTCAATCCATGGAGAGATCTTTGGCTGGGATGATCAGAGTTTCTCTGTACTAATATTTGTCCATCCTCGAGCACAATATTAATATCCTGACTGAACACCTGCTTCATCTCACCCTTGGGCCCCTTAACCTTAACTGCTGTACCATCAATATCAATACTTACACCTTGCGGTAATGGTATCGGTTTTCTACCGATTCTTGACATATCTACACCTCCTGCCTAAAAAGACTCTACCAGACATAGCAGACTACTTCTCCGCCTAAGCCCATCTTTCTGGCATTTCTATCTGTCATTATCCCCTGGGATGTTGATATTATAGCTATTCCAAGTCCTCCAAGAACCTTTGGAATGCCATCCTTTTGAACATATACCCTGCGACCAGGCTTACTTATTCTTTTTAGCCCGGTAATTACCCTTTGTTTATTGCTGCCGTATTTCATATGAACACGGATGACGCCTTGTATACCGTCCGCTATTTGCTCGCAATCTCGAATGAATCCTTCATCCTTTAGAATCTCGGCAATGGCTTTTTTGATTTTGGAAGCTGGAGCCTCCACTTTTTCATTGTATACGGTATTAGCGTTCCTAATCCGAGTCAGAAAATCGGCAACGGGGTCGGTCATTGCCATGCAATATTACCTCCTTCCACATTACCAACTGGCCTTGCGAACACCGGGAATTTCGCCGCGGTAAGAAAGTACCCGGAAACAAATACGACACACTCCGAACTTCCTCATATAGGCGTGGGGTCGGCCACAAAGCTTACATCTATTATGTTGGCGTACCTTAAATTTCGGCTCGCACAGGCTTTTATTAACCATTGATTTCTTTGCCATCTTCCCCCTCCTTGTCAGTGGGTTATCCGATTATTTTTCCGTGCCGGGTCTATGCTGCCTGGAAAGGCATTCCTAAAAGCCGCAACAATTCCCTAGCTTCTTCGTCAGTTTGAGCAGTTGTGACAAATATTATGTCCATGCCTCTGACCTTGTCTATCTTATCATATTCAATTTCCGGAAAAATAAGCTGTTCCTTAATACCTATACTGTAATTACCACGTCCATCAAAGGATTTAGGTGAAACTCCGCGGAAGTCTCTAACCCTTGGAAGGGCTATGCTGTATAGCTTGTCAACAAAATCATACATCATTCTGCCACGCAGGGTCACTTTGCATCCAATTTTCATGCCTTCTCTTAATTTAAAGGTAGCTATGGATTTTTTCGCTATAGTAATCACTGGACGCTGACCGGTAATGATTTCCAGATCTCCAACTGCTGCATCCAGAGTCTTGCTGTTCTGAATAGCTTCTCCAACGCCAATATTGACAACAACCTTTTCAAGTCTAGGCACCTGCATAATGTTCTTATAGCCAAACTTCTGCATCATGGCTTTTACAACTTCATCATTATACTTCTCCTTAAGCCTTGACACTAAAACTCTCCCTCCTTTCCGGCGGGGTTAGCCCAGCACTTCACCACATTCTTTGCAAATACGAACTTTTTTTCCATCCTCAAGAATCTTTTTTTGTATTCTTGAAGGATTATTGCATTTTGAACAAAACAGCATAACATTTGAACTATGAACTGGAGCAGGCTTCTCCATAATACCACCCTGAGGCAGCTTCTGTGTTGGCCTGGTATGACGCTTTACAATATTTACTCCATCAACTATTACGCGGTTTTTCTGAGTGTCAACACTTACAATCTTGCCTTTTTTCCCTTTATCCTTACCTGTTGTCACTAGAACGGTATCACCCTTGCGTACGTGAACCTTCGGCATCTTTACACCTCCTTAGCAGCAACTAAAGAACCTCCGGAGCCAGAGAAACTATCTTCATAAAATCTCTGTCCCTAAGCTCACGAGCCACCGGTCCAAATATACGTGTTCCCCGTGGACTCTTGTCATCCTTGATAATAACAGCTGCATTTTCATCAAACTTAATATGAGATCCATCAGGGCGTCTGATTTCCTTCCGGGTCCTTACCACAACACACTTTACTACATCGCCCTTCTTAACAACGCCACCGGGCGTTGCTTCTTTAACGGAACAGATAATTGTATCACCTATGCTTGCATAACGGCGGAATGAACCACCAAGCACCCTAAAACACATTAGTTTGCGAGCGCCAGTGTTATCAGCTACGTTAAGCATGGTCTGTACCTGTATCATGTTCTAAACCCCCCTTATCGCAACTGGCACTAAATTTGCTGGGCCCGCTCCAGAATTTCCATTACACGCCATCTTTTTTCCTTTGACAATGGCCTTGTTTCCATTATTTTAACTTTGTCACCAATGTTGCAGCTATTTTCTTCATCATGAGCCTTAAACTTGATGGTTCTTCTGAAGGTACGCTGATACAAGGGATGTCTCACCAAAGTTTCAACAGATACAACCACTGTCTTTTCCATTTTATTACTGACTACAAAACCGGTTCTTGTCTTACGAAGCTTACGCCCCTCCACATTGCTAACCCCCTTGGTATTCCTAAGCGTGATTTATTCCCAGTTCTCTTTCCCGTATGATGGTTTGTACCTTGGCTATATTTTTTCTTATTTCTCTTAATCTCATCGGGTTATCTAACTGGCCTGTGGCTAGCTGAAACTTCAGCTTGAACAATTCATCCTTGGAATCATCCAGAGCCTTCCTTAATTCATCATCGTTCATATCTCTTACTTCTCTAGCCTTCACCGGCCTCACCTGCCTCCCCGCGTTTTACAAACTTGGTTTTAATGGGCAACTTATGAGCTGCTAAGCGCATGGCTTCCCTAGCCACTTCCTCAGCAACACCGGCTAATTCAAACATAATTCTGCCTGGTTTAACAACTGCTACCCAATGCTCAGGAGAACCCTTACCGCTACCCATACGAGTCTCAGCAGGCTTCTGAGTTATTGGTCTGTCAGGAAATATCCTTATCCAGACTTTTCCGCCCCTTTTGATATAACGAGTCATGGCAATACGGGCTGCCTCTATCTGTCTGCTGGTTATCCAGGCGGCTTCAAGAGCTTGAAGTGCGAAATCACCAAAGTGCACCTCAGTACCACCCTTAGCCTTTCCAGCCAAGCCCGGTCTAAACTGTTTACGATATTTTACCCTCTTAGGTATCAACATTAAGCCTATTCCCCTCCTTGTCCGGCGGCAGGCTTGACTTTCGGCAATATTTCTCCTTTATATAGCCAAACTTTTACTCCTATTTTTCCATAGGTTGTATTAGCCTCGGCAAAGCCATAGTCAATGTCTGCTCTAAGTGTATGTAGAGGAACCTTGCCCTCACTATACCACTCTGTCCTAGCTATCTCAGCTCCGGCCAATCTACCAGCACAGGCAATTTTAATCCCTTTGGCACCCATTTTCATGCTTCTTGTAACAACCTGCTTCATGGCTCTACGGAAAGCTATTCTTTTTTCAAGCTGTGATGCTACATTCTCAGCTACTAGCTGTGCTTCCAGCTCAGGCGTCTTTATCTCGGAAATATTGACATTAATTTGCTTTTCTGTCATTGCTTCCAGCTCTTTACGCAATATCTCGATTTCAGTACCGCCCCGGCCAATTACTATTCCGGGCTTTGCAGCATTTATAGTTACTTTAACTCTATTTGCTGCTCTCTCAATCTGAATAGTAGTAATTCCAGCCAGAAAAAGCTTCTTCTTAATAAAATTCCGTATTTTAACGTCCTCCAGCAACAAGGAGGAAAAATCTTTTTTATTGGCAAACCATTTGCTTTCCCAGTCTCTAATAATTCCGATACGTAAACCCTTTGGATTAACCTTCTGGCCCACACTAGCCCTCCTTCTCTTTAGCTGACCACACATTACTTGCTGACTTTTGCTGCCAAGAAACTGTCGTCAGCCGACAGATGCTATTTAGCCGTTTTTTCCTTTAAAATCACTGTTATGTGACTGGTACGCCTGCGCATCATATCTGCTCGTCCCATAGCCCTGATTTTTATCCTCTTAATGCTAGGTCCTTGATCAATAAAGCATTCAGCGACATAAAGAATATCCCGGTTCATCTCATAATTGTTCTCAGCATTGGCGGCGGCAGATTGAATTACCTTAGATATCGGTGCCGAAGCCCTCCGTGGGGTAAACTTCAATATGGCCATAGCTTCCTTGACATTTTTACCGCGTATCAAATCGATTACTTCCCTCGCCTTACGCGGAGACATGAGGATATGCTTGGCGATCGCTTTTGCTTCCCCTTTGTTATTAACCGCCACAGGTACACCTCCTTTTACGCAACACTACTTTTTTTATTACCCCTTGATCAACTATTACTACTTTAAGGAAGTAGATCTTTCAGTATGACCACTGTGACCCTTGAACAGCCTTGTTGAGGCAAATTCTCCAAGCTTGTGGCCTACCATATCCTCAGTAACATATACTGGAATGTGCTTTCGGCCATCATGTACTGCAAAAGTATGGCCAATCATGTCAGGAAATATGGTTGATCGCCGGGACCACGTTTTAATAACACGTTTATCACCCTTGTCATTCATTTCCTGTACCTTTAGCAAGAGCTTCTCATCACAATAAGGCCCTTTTTTGAGGGAACGTCCCATGCGCTAGCCTCCTTTCGTTACTTACTTACTTCTACGCTTAACTATCAAGCGGTCACTATTCTTTTTCTTTCTGGTCCGTGGTCCCAAAGCAGGTTTGCCCCAAGGAGTAAGTGGATGTCCACCAATAGGGGAACGACCTTCTCCACCACCGTGAGGGTGATCAACCGGGTTCATGGTAACTCCACGAACAGTTGGTCTTATTCCCATCCAGCGGGTTCTGCCAGCCTTACCTATGGTAATATTCTCATGCTCTACATTGCCAACTTGGCCAATGGTTGCACGACAATCTTGGAGCACCAGCCTCATCTCACCTGAAGGCATCCTGATATGAACATACTTGCCTTCTTT
>JAAXTT010000070.1 GCA_013336365.1 Peptococcaceae bacterium | reverse complement strand
CACTTTAATATAATTTCATTTGTGATACGGAGAGTGTGCCGGTGATTTTTTTGGATACAACAAAGGCTAAGACGAGTGCAAGTGATTATACCGAGATAGATTTAACAATCTCCTTGGATTCTGCAGAAAGTCAACATGGACAGATAAACTTCAGCTCACAATTAAAGCTGACCGGTAATCTGATTAATGAAAAAGGTCTTATTATTCTAAATGGGCTTATAGAAGGACAAGGGGAAATTACCTGTGGTAGTTGCTTGGAATTTTTCAAATTCCCTGTAAAGGCTGAAATTATGGAGATTTATTACAGCCAGCTTTCCATAGGCAGTCAGCCTAACGAGGAATGGGTTTATTATAAAGGAAACACTATTGATATTACTTCTGAGGTAAAAAAAGCGGTCCTGCTTTCTCTGCCCATGAAGATTATTTGCAAGGATGATTGCAAGGGACTTTGTAGCGGGTGTGGACATAATCTCAATTTAGGTAAGTGTAGCTGCAATATTGAAGATATTGATATAAGGCTTGCGGTATTAAAAAAGTTGTTGGATTAGTCTGTTAATGCTCTACTACTGGTTCACAGTCAAATATAAGGCGTGTTTTGAAGGGGGTGCGTAAAATGGGGGTACCGAAAAGGAAATCGTCTAAACAAAAAATTAGGCAGAGAAGATCAGCAAATGCAAATTTAGTTGTTCCCAACCTGTCTGAATGTCCTCAGTGTCATGAATTTATAGTTCCCCATACAGTTTGCAGTGTATGTGGATACTATAAAAACAAGGAAGTACTGAAAATCAAAGCTTAGTTTTTTTAAGGCCTGCATATATATGCAGGCTTTTTGCATTTTATGGCAGAAGCAATCAGGATAATCAGATTGTACTCTTGGCTTAGACAATTGTGGTTTAATGGTTGCTTTTACTTTGCATAAATAATATAATTATCTTTAGTACCTGGTTCTAATTTATATTTTCAGGGGTAGAATTTATGCCTAGAAACGCCTTGGACAAATCGTCCAGACAGAGCATGCTGGGAAATTATCTTAGTGGGAATCCATTTCTCACTGATGGTGATTTGGCTGAGATTCTAGGGGTAAGTATTCAGACGGTTCGCTTAGATAGATCTGTAATGAAGATCCCGGAGATGCGGGCAAGAATCAAGACAATGGCCCGAGGTGTCGATGGCAAGGTCAGGTCTATGGAGGCGGACGAACTGACTGGAGATTTGGTTGAGCTTAATGTTGGTCAATCCGGAGTTTCCCTGCTGACAGTTAATGATAAAATGACTTCAAAGAAAACCAGAGTTGCAAAGGGTTATTACCTTTTTGCCCAGGCAAATTCTTTAGCTGTTGCCCTGATAGATTCTGATTTGGCCCTGACAGGAACCTGTAAAATAAGCTTCAAAAGCCCTGTTGTAAGCGGTGAAAAGGTTGTAGCTCGGGCAAGAATAAGCAGAAAAAGCAGAAATAGATATATGGTTAGAGTTTCTTCAACGGTTAAGGATGAGTTGGTTTTTTTAGGAAGATTTCTGATAATAGCCATCTCGGAGGAGGCTTGGCAACGTTGAAAATTGCTGTAGATGCAATGGGTGGAGACTATGCTCCCAGAGAGATTGTATTAGGCGCATTGGAAGCTGTTCGCGATGGTTATGAGATTATTTTGGTCGGAGATAGAGAAAAAATATTAGCAGAACTTGACAGTATTGATAAAAAGGGACTGAATCCCGATAGTATTGAAATATTACATACCACAGAGGTTATTGATATGGATGAACATCCTGCTGCCGCAGTTCGCAGAAAAAAGGATTCATCTATAGTCAGGTCTATTCAAATATTAAAAGAAGGAAAGGTTTCGGCCTTTGTATCTGCCGGTAATACCGGAGCAGTTATGACTTCAGCCCTGTTGGGTCTTGGTAGGATAAAGGGTATTGAGCGGCCGGCAATAGCAAGTGTCTTACCCAGTCAAAAAAAAGGCACTGTTTTCTTGGATGTAGGCGCTAATCTTGATTGCAAGCCTAAATACCTTGTGCAATTTGCCATAATGGGAAGTCTTTATGCGGAAAAAATTCTTGGAATAACCAGACCAAAGGTTGCTTTACTTAATGTAGGCGTGGAAGAATGCAAGGGAAATGAGCTTACTCAGGCAGTTTATCTTCAGCTTAAGGAAGAGGAAATTAATTTTGTGGGTAATATTGAAGGCAGGGATATTTTTAAGGGCGACATAAATGTAATTATTTGTGATGGCTTTGTGGGTAATATTGTTCTCAAAACCTGCGAAGGTCTTGCATCAAGTCTTATGTCTATGCTTAAGGAAGAGCTGGCTCGGAACTGGCTATTCAAGATTGGAACTGTTCTTGCTCTCCCGGCCCTGAAGAGAATAGGAAAAAAGGTGGATTATACTGAGTATGGGGGAGTTCCTCTGCTGGGTGTTAATGGTGTGGTTGTAGTCAGTCACGGCAGCTCTAATTCCTATGCTGTCAGAAATGCAATTAAGGTTGCTGCTGAAGCCGCCGGAAGTAATTTAGTCGCGTCTATTACAGAAAGTATAGCCACAAGATTGGATAAAAAGGTGGAAGATAACAATGCCTAATAAATGTATAAGGGTGGGAATCCTAGGTATTGGATCCTATGCCCCGGATAAGATATTAACCAACAAGGAACTGGAAACCATTGTTGACACCAGTGATCAGTGGATAACTGAAAGAAGTGGAATCAAAGAAAGACGGATAGCCTCTCCTGAACAGGCCACCTCTGACTTAGCCAATATAGCTGCCAAAAGGGCTTTGGAGGATGCCAACGTTTTACCGGAGGAAGTTGATCTGATTATTGTAGCTACCAATACTCCGGATTATTTCTTTCCTGCTACAGCCTGCATTGTCCAGGATTATTTGGGGGCATCAAAGGCTGGCGCCTTTGATTTGTTGGCAGGCTGTACGGGTTTTATTTACGCCTTGTCTACTGCTGCTCAGTTTGTTATTTCAGGTACTTATAAAAGAATATTGGTGATTGGTGCCGAAACCCTTTCAAAGGTGGTGGATTGGGAGGATAGAAAAACCTGTGTTCTCTTTGGAGATGGTGCAGGTGCTGTGTTGCTGGGACCTGTACCTGAAGGATATGGACTGGTTCACAGCAAGCTGGGCTCTGATGGCTCTGGAAAAGATTTCTTGTCGATGCCCGGTGGTGGCTCGAGAATTCCATCTTCAAAGGAATCTATTGAGAACAAACAGCATTTCCTTAAAATGAATGGCCGAGAGGTATTTAAGTTTGCAGTGCGGAGCTGTGGTGACGGTACTATCGAAGCATTAAAAGAAGTGGGAATGTCATCTGAGGATGTTGATTTTTTTGTGCCTCATCAGGCTAATGACAGGATAATACGTGCTGCTGCAAAAAAACTAAATATTTCCTTTGATAAAATTGCAATAAATCTTGACCGATTTGGCAACACCTCTACTGCTTCAATACCTATGGCACTTGAGGAAGCAGTCAGGCAAAACAAAATCAAAGATGGGGATAATCTTGTAATGACAGCTTTTGGTGCAGGACTAACTTGGGCTGTTGCTATTCTTAAGTGGTATGATTATCGCAACCGGTAGAGTTTTAATGATTAAGCAGATAGCTATTAAAAAAGCACTTATATTTCTATATTATAAGGGAGGCACTGATTATTATTCATACCAGAATATGTGATCTTCTTAACATTAAATATCCTATTCTTCAAGGTGGAATGGCCTGGGTATCGTCTGCTGAGTTAGTAGCTGCAGTGAGTGAGGCTGGTGGATTGGGAATAATTGGTTCAGGACAGGCTCCGGGTCAATGGGTAAGAGAACAGGTAAGGATGGCTAAGAGGTTGACCAATAAGCCTTTCGGGGTTAATGTAATGTTACTATCGCCATATGTTGATGAGGTCATGGAGATTATTTTGGAGGAAAAGGTTGCAGTAGTTACTACTGGAGCAGGCAATCCTGGAAAATATGTTCCTTCTTTGCAGGAGGCCGGTATTCGAGTTATTCCTGTGGTTCCTTCAGTAGCATTGGCTAAGAGATTGGTTAGATCAGGAGTAGATGCACTGATTGCAGAGGGTACAGAAAGCGGCGGACATATCGGGGAGCTTACTACCATGGTTTTAGTGCCGCAAATTGTAGATGCAGTTGATGTTCCGGTTATTGCTGCAGGAGGCATAGCCGATGGTCGGGGCTTTATGGCTGCCTTGGCCTTGGGAGCATCAGGGGTACAAATGGGAACTAGGTTTATGTGTGCTGAGGAATGTACGGTTCATGACAAAGTAAAGCAAATGGTGTTAAAAGCCAAGGATCGGGATGCAATAGTCACCGGAAGAAGCACAGGTCACCCGGTAAGAATTCTGCAAAATAAGTTGGCAAAAAGGTTTATCGAAGCGGAAGCCAGTGGTTTCTCCCCTGAAGAAATCGAAAAGCTGGGTATTGGAGCCTTAAGGCTTGCTATGGTAGATGGAGATATTGAAATGGGTTCGGTTATGGCCGGTCAGGCTGCATCTATGGTCAAAAGAATTCAACCTGCCAGGGAAATTATTGAAGAGGTTATTTCCGGAGCAAGAAGTGTTCTTTCAAGAATGGAGGATGAATTCCGGTGATTAAGACGGGGTTTGTTTTTCCTGGTCAAGGATCTCAAAAAATTGGTATGGGCTATGATATATACCAAAATCATGCTGAAAGTCGAGAGATATTTGACATAGCCAGCGATGCTTTAGGTATGGACATGGCCGGGCTCTGTTTTAAAGGCCCTGAAGAGGAGCTTAGGAAAACAGTAAATGCCCAGCCGGCAATTCTTACTGCAAGCATAGCCCTGTATAAAGCTATGCTAAAAGAGGGTATGGAGTCTCAGGTAATGGCCGGGCACAGCCTGGGTGAATATTCTGCCCTAGTTGCCGCAGGAGCCATTGATTTTGTTGATGCTGTTAAAATCGTCATGTTAAGAGGAAAATATATGCAGGAAGCAGTGCCCCTTGGGGAAGGGGGCATGCTGGCAGTTTTAGGTCTGGATATCTCTGTTATTGATGAGGTTTGTTTGGAATTATCTCAAAAAAAGGGAAATGTTGAGGCAGTTAATCTGAATTCCCCCGGTCAGGTAGTAATAGCGGGAGATAATATTTCTTTATCTGCAGCAGCTGAAAGACTTACTGCTTTAGGAGCTCGAAGATGTATTCCCCTTACTGTAAGTGCACCTTTTCATTCATCTATGATGAAACCGGCCGGTGATAATTTAATGGCAGATCTTGCTATGATAAATATCAAGATGCCCAAAGTCCCTGTTTTATCCAATGTTACTGCGGAATATCATAATTTTGAAGATATTAGGAAGCTTTTGATAAGCCAAATATCCAGTCCTGTCAGATGGGAAGAATGTGTCAGAAAAATGGTTGCTGACGGAGTTGGCAGATTTGTTGAGGTTGGCCCCGGCAAGGTGCTTTCAGGCTTAATAAAAAAGATTGATTCCCAGGTTGAAATTTTTAATGTGGAAGACCAAATAACCTTGGATAATACATATAGCAAAACAGGATAAATTGAAAAAATATCTTGCTGTTGCAGGGAGGTTTAGCTAGAATGTATCTTAATGGCAAAGTAGCTATTGTAACCGGCTCATCTCGAGGTATTGGAAGGTCCATTGCCTTAGCATTAGCTCAGCAGGGGGCCGATATTTTGGTTAATTATACTAAAGGCGAGACCGAGGCCAAAGCAGTTGCAAATGAGATAGAAGCTTTAGGTCGCAAAGGTATAATCTTTAAAGCAGATGTTTCAATAGCGGAGGAAGCTGTAAATATGGTTGCCGCCGCCATGGAACACTTTGGTAGACTAGATATTCTTGTAAATAACGCCGGTATCACCAGAGATAATCTAATCCCAAGAATAAAGGATGAGGACTGGGATCTTGTTTTATCTGTAAATTTAAAGGGGGCCTTCAATTGTATAAAGGCTGCAGTAAGACCTATGCTTAAAGCTCGGTGGGGAAGGATAATAAATATTACCTCAGTTATTGGAGTTTTCGGCAATCCGGGACAGGCGAATTATGCTGCCAGCAAGGCTGGATTGATTGGACTTACTAAATCGGTAGCAAAGGAAGTTGGCTCCAGAAACATTACTGTTAATGCTGTAGCACCCGGCTTTATCTCAACTGATATGACTGAGGGGCTATCTGAGGAAACTAAGAAAAAACTTTTGGCAGGAATACCTTTGGGCAGATTGGGAGGTCCGGAGGAGGTTGCTTCGGTAGTGGCATTTCTTGCCGGTGAAAGCGGGTCATATATAACAGGTCAGGTAATAATGGTTGATGGTGGAATGGCTATGTGATATATTTTCATATGGTGGAAGGGGGTGAGCTTGTGGTTGAGATTGATAAGGTAAAGGGAATTATTGCTGAACAGCTAAGTGTTGATGAAGCGGATATAAATATGGAGTCATCTTTTATAGAGGATCTAGGGGCAGACTCATTAGATATTGTAGAGCTGGTTATGGCTTTGGAAGAGGAATTCGACTTGGTTATTCCTGATGAAGATGCAGAAAAAATCAGGACTGTTGGAGAGATAATTAAGTATATCAAAGAACACCAGCAATAGGTTCTCCTAAGTCCCGCTTTTTAAAGGCGGGACTTTTTTGAATAAATGACATCTAGCTACTAGCGGTAAGTTTGTCCATTGGTTATGGTGAAATTGCAACAGGATTAAATTAACCGCCAGTAGCTATGTGCCATTTATTTTTTTTACCGGATATAAATATTCAGGAGGTGTTTTCTTGTTCTCAAGAGTTGTAGTAACTGGTATGAGCGTAGTATCTCCGTTAGGCATTGGAATAGATACATTCTGGGAAAATTTGCAATCCGGAAAATCCGGTATTGGACTTATTACCAGGTTTGACACTGAAGGCTATACAACACGTATTGGAGCAGAGGTTAAAGATTTTAATCCTGAGGACTTTATTGAAAAAAAAGATGCCAGAAGGATGGATCGCTTTACTCAATTTGCCCTGGCAGCAACTAAAATGGCTGTTGAGCATGCTAAACTAGATATGGAAAAGATTGACAAGGAAAGAGTAGGGGTCATTTTAGGCTCTGGAATAGGTGGGATTGAGACCCTAGAGCATCAGCATAAAATACTTCTTGACAAGGGACCCAGCAGAGTAAGCCCGTTATTTATTCCAATGATGATTTCCAATATGGGACCGGCTCAGGCTGCTCTTGCTTATGGTTTTAAAGGCTGCAATCTTATAGCAACCAGTGCTTGTGCATCCAGCAACAATGCCATTGGTGATTCTTATCGTATGCTGCAGAGAGGTTTGCTTGATGTTATTATAACAGGAGGAACTGAGGCGCCCATAACACCCTTGGCAGTTGCAGGTTTTTGCTCAATGAAGGCTATGTCAGTGCGTAATGATAATCCTGCTGCAGCCAGCCGTCCTTTTGACCGTGACAGAGATGGTTTTGTAATCGGTGAAGGCGCCGGCATATTAGTGCTGGAAACCTTGCAGCATGCCA
>JAAXTT010000069.1 GCA_013336365.1 Peptococcaceae bacterium | reverse complement strand
TTTTTAAGCCATAATAATCATTCAAAATCCTAATCATATTAGTTAGACCGTAGCCTGTTCCATCATTGGCTTCATTCCAACCGCCGGCATACATGGCCTTGGCAGCGGCATAAGCATCCAGCTTATAGTAGTCGGTAAGCACTCTGGGAACCTCATCGTATGCCCGGACCATTGAGTTACGAGCAATAATAGTAACTATTTTAACCATTTCTTGAGCAGTGCAGTTCATTTTGGTAAAAAGGAATTCCTCAATTTCTTTCAACCCATAAGGGCCGGAATCGTTGCTTACCAGTGCCAATGCCAATGCCTGAGAATCTGTGCCGAATATCTGCATCAATGCCTCACCGGCTTCAAGCGCGGTGAAGCCGGCATTTTTATAAGCACCTGCCATTTGTTTCGCATTGGTGGGCGGATAAACCTCCTTTAGTAAGGTTGCCGCTTGGAGGCTTGTAATTCCGGCACCCTTTGTCAGGGCTTTTAGAACTCCGGCCAAGGGGCTGTAAATCGGTGAACCTCGCTGCAGTTCCTTAGATTCTATTGACCAAATACAGTTTGCCAGGTCATTGATTCCATATGCCCGGGCAACGGCGCCATATATTGCATAAGGTTGAAAGGCCAGCTTGCTGCTCTGCAGATTATTTACACAATCAATAGCTTTATAATCAAAGACTTCTTTCATGGCGTTGACAATTTCATCGATACTATAACCGGCATTTTTCAGACACTCTGCAGCCCATTTGTAGGTCAGGTCGGCTTTTCCCGGAATGGTAAATACATTTCCATTGCTGAAAAAATAGCTGGGTGCAGGAGTTTCCGGAAAAATCTGCTTAATTATCGTGGCTACCGGCACGACCTCATAGTTTGCAAATTTCAGCAGATTTACCAGGGCCTGACGAGACTCTTTGTAATCAGAGTCCCTAAGTCCGACAGCTATCTCATTGACGGTAAAGGTAGCATACTCCAGAGCAGAAAAAGCGGCAACATCATCATCCCGGTAGTCTCTTTTCAATACATTGGCAGTATCTGTTGAATTATAACCTGCCCCCTTCATGTTAAAGGCAGCATCCTTGTCTGTCAGACCCCAACCGGTTAAAAAGGGGACAACCTGGCTTGAACCCCAGCCTGCAGGATTATAGGCCTGGGCAATTACTTCATATTTGGTTCCCGGTTTGAGACCCGCCAAGTTCAATCTGAATAATCCCGGACCAAAGAGGCCCTGCTCTGAACCAACAGTCTGCCACTGGGTTTCACCAATCGGCCGAAACTGAAATTGAATGTTTTGACAGGGGAGACCCTTATTTCCGGTATCTGTGATATTTCCTATCAGTACAGCAGAATCGAAACCAAGTCCCTCAACACCGGCACTTAACTTTGGAATTACAGGGGTGGCAAAGCTTACGGTATTGCCGTAGCCTGTTCCCATAGGATTCACCCCGTAGGCTTGTACATAATATATACCCGGGGGCAACTGGTTTAAGCCATTAATCTGGGTTGCAATCCTGCCGGTAAAGCTTCCACGGTCGATAACCAAGGGAGTCCATTTCTGTTGGTCAGTGCTGTATCTGAATCCATATTCAGTCAGCAGGGCACCACCGGTATCCTCAATGTTTCCGGTAAAATTAACCTGCCAGCTGTCCGCATTGAAATCTGCGGCAGTTGTTGAAAGGGAAGGTATTCTGGCCGGAGTATTGAAATTGATTACCTTGCCGTAGCCGGTTCCTACAGAATTGCTGGCATAGGCCTGAATATTGTAACTTGTTCCTCCTTTAAGCCCCAACAATGAATAGGAAAAATTGCGCCCATCACTGCCCATAGGTGTAATCACCCTGTTTTCTGGATTGGAATCTGTCCCCCAGAGAAAACCGGTCTCGGTTACCGCCAGCCCATTGTTTTTCAGGACAATACCGGATAAATTGACGCCTGAGGAGGTGATTCCCGAGGGATTTTTAGTCTCCACTTCAGGCATATTAGGCGGCAGAGTTGTAAAACTCATAAAATCACCTGGCAACACGGTGAACTCGTTGTATATATTGGAGGCTAATGCCTGATAATAATAGGTGGTATTTGGCTGTAACCCGTTTAGTACCCTGGAAAAGGTTCCGTCAGAATTTGTTATATCCGATGATATCTTGCTGTATTTCCCGGTGTCGGTTCCGGTACCAAGCATGAAAGCAGTACCGATAATGGCGCCTGCTCCGCCGGTGTAACTCCCGTTAATCACTGCAGCATCACTGCCAATATTTGTGGCAGTTTGAGTAGTGACTACCAGAAGGGGTTTTTCCAAGGTTTGAAAGCTGAGGAAATCACCATAACCGATACCCGCAGTATTAGTTGCATAGGCCCTGTAATAATAAAGGGTATTTTTCTTCAGCCCACTGAGAATGAAAGACAAGGAACCATCCAAATCAGCAGTGGCCTTAGCTTTTTTCAGTATATTCACAGAGGTCCCCCAGAGGAAACCACTATCAGTGATAGGCAGTCCACCGGCTCCGATGATTGTTCCGTTTAAAGCAGCAGCAGTAACTTCAAGGTTGCTGGCTGCCTCAGTGCTGACCTTGGGAAGATTTTCCGGAACCACGGTAAACTGATAAACTAATCCTTCTCCCCAGCCGAAGGGGTTATAGGCTCTGGCCTTGTAATCGTAAACAGCATTGGCTTTTAATCCGGTTAGATTTGCGCTGAACTGTGCTCCGTTGCCGAAGCTTCCTGAGGCAGCTGCAGTATAAAGCCAATCTGAAGTGCCCTTTTGCTTATAGGCAAAATTTACCTGTTTGCATTGTTTCCCGCCAATACTATCAATTTGTCCATTAAGAGTAGCTTGACTCATGGTAATTGTGGAAGCAGTTCCGGTTATGACTACGGGTGCCTCGGGAACTTCCACCGGTAGGAGAGGCTCCTCTATCGGTGGAGTGGGAGCCGGAGGAGCGCTGCCTCCGCCACCCCCTCCACCGGAATTTGTTATTGCTGTAAAGTTGGCAACCAGGGTGCGGTTGGAAGCGCCCATATTAAAGCTGTAGGACGCGGCTGTACTTACTTCATTTCCATTTTCGGTCCAGTTTCTGAAGGTATAACCATTGGCTGCGTTGGCGGTCACAGTTACCGGATTTCCCTGGGCATATGCGCCACTGCCGCCGGTGGTTCCTCCGGCCTGATTATTTGCCGACAAGGACACATTGTATTGAACCACAGGAATATCAATGGTATATGTTTCTGAAACAATATTGCTCCATTTACTGATATTGGGATCATAGGTTTTTGCCTTGACGGTTGAGGATGCCTCCACAACAAATGGAGCAGTGTATTCTGTACCGGCTAGGCTTGGGGATGCCCCGTTTGTTGTGTAGTAGGTGGTGCACCCATTATCTATCCCGGTAATGCTTATGTTCACAGTACTGTCGAATGAGCCTCCGGCAGGGTTTATTGTGGGGTCTTCCGGAGGATTGTTTAAACAGGTAACTGTCCAATCCTGCTGAGTAGTGTCGTCCTCAGCAGTTACGGTATAGGTCACCGGATCGGTAAAATCATTGGTGGTGACCCCACTGGTTTGGGAGGTATTGCTTATCTTTGCCGAAGCACCGGCAGAAAGGCTAAAGCTGGCTGCCAAATTGGAAATATCAACATCATGGGGAAGATTGATAAGTATGGCATGAGCATTGCTATCGATTGTTCCGTTGACTCCGGACAGACTGAAGGAGGTTATGTTATTGGCAGTACCGGAAGTTATCACACAGGTAACAGTCCAATCCTGCTGAGTAGTGCCGTCCTCAGCAGTTACGGTATAGGTCACCGGATCGGTAAAATCATTGGTGGTGACCCCACTGGTTTGGGAGGTATTATTTACCTTAACCGAGGCTCCTGCAGACAGGCTGAAGGTTGCCGCTAAATTGCTGATATCAGTGTCATGAGGCAGATTTACCAGTACAGTGTGGGCATTATTATCCAGGGTACCACCGACCCCAGCCAGGCTGAAAGAGGTTATATCATTGGAAGTATCGGAATTTACCACACAGGTAACAGTCCAGTCCTGCTGGGTTGTGCCATCTTCAGCCGTGACAGTATAAGTAACCGAATCTGTAAAATCATTGCCGGTGACTCCGCTGGCCTGGGAGGTGTTATTTACTTTTGCTGCTGCCCCGTTAGATAGGTTAAAGGAAGCGATTAAATCAGTGACAATGGTATCATGGAGTACATTTACAGTCACAGTGTGGGCGTTGCTGTCAATTATCCCAGCCATTCCTGCCAGGCTGAAGCTGGTGATATCAGTTGCAGTGTTGGAATTTAATACAGAGTTTACGGTCCAATCCTGCTGATTAATACCATCATGGGCGACAACTGTATAGGTAACTGGACTGTTAAAATTCATTGTCCACCAACCAACAAAATTAGAACCATAATTTTGGCCAAGATACTCCACCGTAGCATCACTAGACACGTTGCAGGTTATCTTATAATCATCCATTAAATTAGAACCATAGGGAAAGCTCATTTGTACTGTATGTGCACTGCTGTCAACAACCCCAGTGACAACTACTGCCTGTTCGTTCTCTGCACTAAAGGAGGTTATATCTGTGGCGGTATTGGGCTGTACAATAACGCTTACTGTCCAATGCTTTACATCGGTATTATTTTCAGCGGTGATATAGTAGTCTCTGGACCAGGTAAAATTATTGGCGCTGACTCCACTGGTCTGGGCTAATAAAACTGCTTCAGGACTTAGGATTTTTACCGATGCTCCGGGAGACAGGCTATAGGATGCTATCAGATTTGTTTTTGCGGTGCCATAGGGTAAAGTTACAGTAACTGTTCCTTCATCGGCATCAACAACCCCATCGACACCTGCAAGGCTATAGGCGGTGAAATTGTTGGAATTGTTGGCAATTACATTGCAAGTTACTGTCCAATCCTGTTGGCTTACGCCATCCTGGGCAGTGATTGTATAGGTAATCGGATTGGTGAAGTCATTGCTGGTGACTTCACTGGTTTGTGGTGCAGCTCCGACCTTGATGGTTGCACCATCAGACAAGCTGAAGGTTGCAGCCAGATTGGAAACCTCGGAACCATAAGGTAAATTAACAGACACTGTATGGGCATTGCCATTGATGGTTCCTTCTACCCCAGATAGGCTGAAAGCGGTGAAATCGGTAGCGGCATTTTGATCCACAATGCAGTTTACAGTCCAATCCTGGGTTGTTGTGCCATTTAAGGCAGTTACCTGGTAGGTAACAGTCCCGGAGGAAAAATCCACCGGGACTCCCGATGCCGGAGATACTGAGGCGCCCAGGGACAAATCAATGGCGGGTGCCAGAGAAGACAGGTCTGTTCCATATGGCAGATGGCTGGTGACAGTATGGTCAGCTGCATCAACAACCGAGGATACCTGCCCATCAAAGGTTAGGTCAGTGATGTCTGTAGTTGTATTGTCCACATCCTGATATACTGTACCTCCATTGCCACCCACAATCATTGTTCCCGGAGATAAAAACAATGCAGGCCTAACACCGTATGGAGAATTATAATTCAATGCACCGGCAAAACCACTGCCATCTGCAGCCCAAACAAAAGCCGAATGGCCGGAGTATACCGTTCGAGTCCAGGAAACCCCGGTCAAGTCTGCGATAATACTTTGATAAGTCTCTACTTCACTATAGCTTATCAGGCCAACCTTACAGCTAATGCTGCTGGCAGACTCATTGCCATCAACTCCGGTAGTCCAGGCGTGATTCTGGATCAACCCTTGATCTGTAGCAGATAAACTGCTATAAAATCCACCAAAAACATCAGAGTCATTTAAATAATAATAAATACTGTTTGAGTTGTCCGGGCTATTTGGCCCTCCTCCATCCCCTATATATGGTATGGAATCGCCATAAAGGTCATATTTATAAAGATAACCGGTGTTGGGATCCAGGACCAACCATTTATAGCCTCCGAAGTTGATTGTATCTCCTGCCTGTAAATCCGAGATTGGAATCACGGCAGCAGCCTCTGCCGGTTCAATTAGGCTAAATAAACTGTTGGACAACAGGCTGATTGATAAAACAAGGCAAAGAATCTGTTTGCCGATATTTCTCAATTTATAGGATGACACTTCTCAATCCACCCCTTTTTTCAATTAAGGCGCTATATTCCGCTTTAGGTTAGCTTTTCGATAGCTATTAAGATTTTCCTTTATAATTCTCTTACCCTTTTCAAAATAAAAAAGCCAGCCGGCCTAACCCGTGGAAATTAAAATATTTTTAACTGATTTCACACTTTTATCACAATTAGTTAATATTATTAATGCAGTTGATTTAATCGGGGGCAGGCGGAATAAATATAAGGGGTGTGCTTATGAAGAGGAATAGGCTGACCAGGTTTTTAAGATGGGGAATACTGGCGGTTATTACGGTTTTTGTAACGATTGAGTCCTATCTTCATGTGGTCAACGGTGGAGGCAGCAATCCTTCAATCCATGCCTTATGTCCCTTTGGAGGACTGGAAAGTCTATATAAGCTGATGGCTGAGGGAAGCTTTGTTGGTAAGATATTTTCCGGAACATTTATCCTTTTTGTTATTACCTTTGTTATTGCTATTATCTTTAAAAGAAGCTTTTGTGGGCTGCTTTGTCCCTTTGGAGCGATTCAGGAGTTTTTTGCCGGGCTGGGCAGGAAGGTTTTCAAAAGAAAATTTATTATTCCTCTGAGTGTTGACAGGCCTTTGAGATATTTGAAATATATTGTTTTGCTGGTTACGGTTGCTTATGCTTGGAAGACTGCCGGATTGTGGATGGCACCCTATGATCCTTGGTCAGCCTATGGACATTTGTCTGAAGGACTGGCCAGTGTTTGGGAGGAGTCGTCAATTGGCTTGATTTTATTGATTGTAACCCTAGTAGGATCATTGTTGTATGATCGGTTTTTTTGCAAATATCTGTGTCCGGCCGGGGCATTTTATGGGATTGTGGGAAGGATAAGCCCTTTCAGGGTGGTCAGAGATGAAAGCAAATGCATAAATTGCCGGTTATGCAGTCGGGAATGCCCGGTCAATATCGATGTTCAGCAGCTTAAGGAGGTTAAGAGCCCGGAATGTATAGATTGTCAAATCTGTGTTCTGGCCTGCCCCAAGGAGGGTGCCTTAATGCTTAAGGAAGGGAAAATAGCTCTGACTGCTCCAATAGTTATCTTGACTGTGGTGCTTTTATTCTTCGGTTCGATACTTTTGACCAAGGAGCTGGGAATATTTCAGGTGATTCCTGCTCAGCCGGAGTCAGGTGAAACTATTACCTATGAAGAGGTTAAGGGCTATATGAGCATTAAAGAGGCAGCTGATTTCACAAAAACTGAGCTTAAAGAGTTTTATATCAAATTTGAAATTCCTGCAAGTGTTCCTGAAGGCACCAAGATGAAGGAGATAGGCAGCTCTGTGCCGGGATATGACTTTGATGAGATTAAGGCAAAAAATTCTGACCAGTCATAAGAGAGCCGGATAAATAGGAAATATTATAGACAAAGAACCCA
>JAAXTT010000183.1 GCA_013336365.1 Peptococcaceae bacterium | reverse complement strand
GCAGCTCAAGGTATAGGTTTGACAGAAAGCAATATTATCTGGGATAGCACCTCAAGAAGAATAATTTTGGTCAATGAGGATATTAATCTCCAATTGACTATAGGCAGTAACCTTATGCTGGTTAATAACGTTCCGGTTAATATGGATGTTCCCCCGGAGATTAGAAACAATAGAACCTTTCTTCCTATCAGACCGGTGGCTCAGGTTTTTGGTTTACAGATTGAATGGGATGGAGCAAAAAACGCAGTTTATCTGGAATTCCCGGGAGAGGGCAAGAATCAGATAAGCCGGGAAGCTATTTCCTTGTCTGCTGTGCCTCCTTTGCAATACAGTGATGAGATTCAAGTCGAAAGCAGGGAGTTTGAGTGGCAGTATAACAAAAAAGAATATAGCTGGCAGATTGAGGTTCCCAACTATATTTTAGACTATGATCGAGATGTGAAAAACCTACTGACAGATTTTTACAGCAGAGACGGACGAGGACAGGCCAGTCTTATGGAATCAATGGACAGTGTGGTCAAGGAATTGATTTTGTCCAGCTCTACTAAATATAACAGCAACACAACTCCATGGGTTACTGAAGCAGAAAATTATAGATATGCAGGCTATTTGGCAGATGCTTTAGGAAAAACTGCCCAGGCAAACAGCTTTGATTATTTTCACACGGCTGAGTTTGTCCAAAGCTTTGTTGGAGGGGCAATTCCTTATCTATTAACTGACGGACCGGCCTTGCCGGGTCAGACAATAATTGACAGCGGTGATTGTGAGGATAAATCAATTTTACTGGGGGCAATTCTTGAAAATATGGGTTATGATACTGCACTTATTCTTTTCCCGCCGGCAACCAGCACCGGGGAGGGTCATATGGGTGTAGGTATATGCTTTAGTGATTCTCAGCTGCCGGATAACTTAAATAATGCCGTTTATTATACCTATCAAGGCGACAAATACTATTTTGCGGAAACAACAACACCAAATTGGCAGCTTGGCCAAATCAGCGATGACCGGTTGGAAGATGATGCCTATGTATTTCCGATAAATTAGACTATGATTTTAATTAATGGGGACCAGTTTTACAGCACCTTTTATTGCCAGATCATTGCCGATAATTGCAATTGCTCCGGTTATTCCTGCTATTGAGGTAGCCTGTTCTACTGCGTTTTTTAAGTCTTGGCTGGAGAGAATAATGTTGCCTGTTGCAGTGGCTACTGCGTCGGCCAAAGGGGTAGATGAGGAAAGTATTATTGCAGCATCTGCAATGCCAAAGCTGAGAGAATGCCCGACAGTTCCTGATGAGGTGCAGATGCCCAGTGGACAGGCTGAAGAATCTATCTCTATCCCGATTTTATTACTAAAGGGAGATTTGCCCGCATATATTCCGATAATTCTTTTACATTGGCTGTTCATATAGATGTCTCCGCCATTTTCAACGATAACATCGGAAGAGTATTTCAGCAGTTTTCTGCCTACTGCCTGAGACATGGCACCGGCAACTGCTGCCATAGGACCTACCCCAGCTACTTGTGCAGCATGGGCCATAGCAAGGACAATTTCCGGTGCGGGGTCTTCCGGCTTGCAAGGAACCAAAGAGCTGGCGAAGCCGGGATCCCGAGCAATATATTCCTCCAACTGACTGCGATATTTAATGATTAGATTTCTAACCAAAGGTATAAGGGAATTGTCAAAGGCATCCTTTTTTATTGCTATATCCAAATCAGTCTCTTTAACCATAACCTGAAAATGAATCAAATCCAACTGGCAGTGGTTATTGCGATAATCCCTAATAAAATCCAACTAAATTTTTACCTCCATGGCCTTGAAGGGGCATATTTTTACACAGAGCAGACAAACCACGCAGTTGTCACTATTGAATTTTACCTCCATAGAAGGTCTCTCAATGTAAAGGGCACCGGTGGGACAAATTGCAGTACAGGCTCCACACATTACACACTTATCCTCATCTCGTATAATATCCTGAGTCAGTGCTTCAACCTGTACTCCCAAATCTCTTAAATATTTAATTCCTTTGTCCAATTTTTCGCCGGTTATCTCAAGAACCATAGTGCCTTCTTTTAGAGGATTTACATTTGCTTTGATAATATTAACCTCCAGATCATAGTCCTTAACTAATCTAGAGATGATAGGCTTGTCTGAAATGCTGGTATTGAAGCGCAACACAATTTTTCTGGGTGACATTTGTTTGCCTCCTTTTAAAGTTGGTATTATATAAATCAATCGTTTAAAGGTTTCCCTGTCAGCTTGTCCAAGGGGGAGGGTAAGGATTTCACCGGCTCAGTTAATACAAAGCTTCCATCCTCAATCCAGCTTTTTAACAGGTTAGCTATCTTTTTAGCTTTTGTATAGCTTGACAAGGGTGCGGTTGGGATTTCCTTGCCATTGAGTGTTATTTTGCCGCTTTTTAGCTCATGGTAGCTGACATAGCCTAAATTTACAGGCCTTCTATTAGGGTAGTCATTACTATAGTCTACTATTGGAGCATACAAATCCTGATCATCGGCAGCAGCATATCTGGCAATATCCTCATTTAATATAGGAATAGGTATTCCGATACCAACAGCAAAAGATGTCCCGTAGCCGGCAAAGCTTACACCCTTGAGCCATTCTGAAGACATCTGCTTCAAGTCACCCATTACTGCAAGAGTACCACCAGCAGGGCCCATATTCTTTCCGTCAGCTGACTCCATAATTGAAGGAAAGTGCTGGGTTCCATTCCAGGCCACATAACCAATGCCGCCACCTAAAAATATTTTTGTGCCCAGACCGATAGTCATAAAATAGGGGT
>JAAXTT010000182.1 GCA_013336365.1 Peptococcaceae bacterium | reverse complement strand
GGTGAGGATCCGCCGGATCCTCACCAATAACAATCTTGACTCTGCTGCCATCCTGTCGGACAACAACCCCATGAAGTGCCAGAGGGATGCCAACCCAATGATATTTTTTTATGCCTCCATAGTAATGGGTTTTAAACAAGGCCAAAAACCCATCCTCATAAAGGGGTTCCGGTTTGAGGTCAAGCCTGGGCGAATCAATGTGGGCACCGATAAAGCCTATCCCCTTTTCCAGGGAATCCCGGCCAATTACCGCCAAAACAATTGCTTTGTCCCGATTAACATAAAAAACCTTGTCCCCCGGAAGTAGCGTTGCTTTCTCTGCCAGGGCACAAAATCCCTGTTCTTTGGCAATGCTGACAACAAGCTCAACTACTTCCCGCTCGGTTTTTCCCTGATCCAAAAATTGTTTGTAGTCTTCTGAAAAGGAAAATATTTCCTTTTTCTCAGCCTGTGACACCTTATCCCAAACAGTCAGAAGTTTTTTTTCACTGTCCTGATCAAAATTAAGACTTGGCATAATATCCCTCCATTTGCCGACACCTTATCCCGGCATAATAATTAACTCTGTACTTTGCTTTTTATGGAAATCACCCACCCAGACCAGGCAGGGTGACATCCAAAATAACTAGAATATCAGTAAAAAACGGTGCCAATACTGAGCCGGCTATCCCTTCTGCAAGGAAGCCCGGGTCCTGACTGCCTGAGGCAAAAGACAAGGGTGCTTCCATTGACTTCATGATTCCAATCAGCACAAGGACCAGAACCCCTCCATTTACTGCCCCAAGAAATGCTCCCCCAACCCGGTCTATCGGGCCCAGGAAAAAAAGCTTTGCCATGGTTGCCAAAAGAGAGCCCAGAAATTTCACTCCCCAGGATACCAGCCAAAAGATAGCAACAAAGCAAAGGATATCTAATATGCCTGAGGCGAAAAGATTAGCAAGACTGTCTCCCAGGCCGGACAGTACGCCAGTCGGTCCCCCTGAAAACAAGGCGTCGCCCTGCCCTCCAGACAAGGCCTGTTTCTTATCCTCTCCGAAAAATGGCAACCAATCACCGATAACGGTTGAGAGTTGCCACTTTAGATTTAGAGTGTCCGCCAAAGGCTGATAAAAATTCAGGGCGGCCACAAACCCCAAGATAAAGCCTAAAAATCTGGACAAGCCCCTGACCAGTCCTGATTTCAGACCAATAAATGCTGATCCGCCAATTACAATCAACAACAGAATGTCAAACCAATTCAAGCCTATCCGCCCCCATCTTTTACTAGGATATTTATTGCTAATTATACTACGTAAAAAGCTTAACCAGCAAATTTGACAGCCTGCCTGCCCCTGAGATAGAATTTTCTCAATACTGTTGCCGGGAGGATTTCTAGTGAAAACACTCTACTTGGATTGCTTTTCAGGAATAAGCGGAGATATGTGCTTAGGTGCGTTAATCAATGCAGGAGCAGACCTTAACTGGCTCAAGAGCCAGCTGTCCCTTCTGCCTCTCTCCGGCTGGAAAATAACCGCTAGACCAAAAAAAAGCCATGAGGTTTCGGGAACCCAGGTAATTATTGAGATTGAACAGGACCAGCAGCCCCATAGACACTATTCAGACATAAAAGACCTTGTTTTAGACAGTCCCTTTTCAGATAAGAGCAAAAACCTGATCTTGAAAATATTTCAGCGCATTGCCCAGGCAGAAGGAACCGTCCATCAAAAACCCATGGCTGAGGTTCACTTTCACGAGGTAGGCGCTGTGGATTCCATCCTGGATATTGTCGGAACTGCCCTTGCCCTTGAATATCTTAATATTTCTGAAGCTGTCTGCTCTCCCATCCCAACCGGCAGCGGACAAGTAACCTGTCGCCATGGAGTTCTGCCAATACCGGCTCCTGCAACTGCGTTGCTCTTGAAAAACATCCCGATATATGGAGGCCCCATAGTAGGAGAACTGACAACCCCAACCGGTGCAGCCATTGCCGCTGTTATTTCCAAACGCTTCGGTCCTTTGCCGGAAATGCAGGTAGAGGCAATTGGCTATGGCTTCGGAAGCAAGACCCTGCCCTCGGCCAATTTCCTGAGAATTTTTATAGGTACGGAAAAGAAAGCAAACCCTCTCCCACTCCAGGATGAAATTCTGATTTTAGAGGTCAATATTGATGACATGAATCCTCAATTCTGTGGTCATGTTATAGAGCGGCTTTATTTGGCTGGCGCCCTTGAAGCCTTTATAACTCCGGTGCAAATGAAAAAAAGCCGGCCGGGCTACGTGGTAACCGTGCTGGCCAGACCGGAGGACAAGGATATTATGCTAAAAATACTTTTCTCGGAAACAACAACCCTGGGAATTCGCTTCCGAACAGAGACACGAGCGATATTAAACCGAAAATTTGAAGATATTGCCACACCCTTTGGTAACGTTAGGGTAAAAACCGTACTGGATAATAATGGCAAAAGACTTCGCTCCACTCCGGAATATGAGGACTGCCGACAGCTTGCCCTGGAAAAAGACTTGCCCATAAAAGACATATATGACTCTGCTCTGCTGGCTGCAATGAAAAAACAATAACTTTAAAGCAGTGGCAAATCAACTACAACGGATAACCAAGCTTTTGGGCAATTAAAGCCAAAATCACTACTACAAAAATTGAGGGTAGCATATTGCCCACCCGGATATCTTTTATCCCCAAAAGATTAGTGCCAATTCCCACCACCAGCAATCCCCCGGCTGCGCTCATCTCCCTGATGACCGGATCGGTTAAAAGGGTTTTGAACGCCTCTGCCAGCAAGGTTATGGCACCCTGATAAACAATAATGGGTATTGCCG
>JAAXTT010000068.1 GCA_013336365.1 Peptococcaceae bacterium | reverse complement strand
ATTAAGGAAGAAAGGCTTACCATATCTGTTGGTTCGAGTCGTTTGGGTGGTAAAATAATAGAATTGAAGCAGATATCCAAAGCCTTTGACCAGAAAATTATTCTTAAGGATTTTAACTATTTTATAATGAAAAATGATCGAATCGGAATAATCGGTCCTAATGGCAGTGGCAAGTCTACCCTATTAAATATTATTTCCGGAAGCCTGCTTCCTGACCGGGGGCTTGTGGATAAGGGTGAAACTGTTAGAATAGGCCTATATTCCCAAGAAATCCAGCAGCCTGACGGTGATTTGAGGGTTATTGAATATATACGGGAAACAGCAGAATACCTCCTTGATGCCCAAGGCAATCAAATAAGTGCTGCCCAGATGCTGGAAAATTTTTTGTTTTCCCCATCTCTTCAGTGGACAGAGATAAAAAAGCTTTCCGGTGGTGAACAGAGAAGGCTTGCTCTGCTTAAGGTCTTGATGGACAGTCCCAATATATTGTTGCTGGATGAGCCAACAAATGATCTGGATATTGAAACCTTGGCTGTGCTGGAGGATTATCTGGAAAATTTTAAGGGAGCGGTGCTGTCCGTATCCCATGACCGTTATTTTTTGGACAGGATAGCAGAAAAAATATTTTCCTTTGAGGGCAATGGCAAGGTAGGCCAATATTTTGGCAATTATTCTGATTACCGAGAAATGATTGATCAGGATGCTCTGGAGGTTCAAAAAAAATCAGAAGAGGGAAAACCGGATCCGAATCAGAAGAAAAGAAGAGATAAGCCATTAAAGCTAAGCTTTAATGAGCAAAAGGAGCTTGAGAATGTTCTTCCGGCAATTGCAGAGCTGGAAGAGAAAATCAGTGCTATTGATAAAAAAATTGACGAGGCCTTTTCTGACCATATCCAGCTGCAGCAACTGTTGCTGGAAAAGAATTCTTTGGAGCAACAGCTTCAGGATAGGATGGACCGTTGGATATATCTGTCAGAAATGTCTGATAACATAGAAAAAAGCAATCAGTAAATACCGGGAAGGGGTGGCACCTTGACTTTATTATATGGTTTGGATTTGATTGGAACCTTTGCTTTTGGATTAAGTGGAGGGATTCTTGCCATTCGAAAAGGGATGGACCTCTTTGGGGTTTTTGTCCTGGCTTTGGTTACTGCTATCGGGGGAGGCACCACTAGGGAGGTTATGCTGGGAAATCAAGAGCTGTTTATTTTTTATAATTCTGATTATATTATTGCAATATTGGCCAGTGCCTTAACTGCCTTCATTTTTTATGATAAATTGTTGAAAATCAATTATTGCATGCTGCTTGTAGATGCAGTAGGACTGGGGACCTTTGTTTGTATTGGAGTGTCCAGAGCAATATCTGTCGGGGTTCCTCTTTTTGGGGCAGTGATTGTAGGCCTTATTACTGCAGTTGTTGGTGGAATGCTGCGGGATATTATAGCTAAGGAAATGCCCATGATTCTGGTAAGAGATTTTTACGCTATGGCCTGTCTGATTGGTGCAAGCATTTATGTTTTTCTTTACTGGTTAGGTCTTCAGGAAACGGCAGTTATGCTGATAAGTGCATCTGTAGTCATTATCCTGCGAATTTTAGCCATAGTATTTCATTGGAATTTTATAAGGAAGAAGAGCAGTTCAGCAGAGAGTAATTAATGTTGTCGTTATATGTTATAATTAGCGGGTATTTTGCCAAATATAAAAATAAATGAAGAGGTATGGATAATGAATATAGACAAGGATACCTTAGCAAGTAATTTTATTCAGGACATTATTGAAGAGGATTTAAAAACAGGAAAACATCAGGGCAGGGTTCATACTAGGTTCCCACCTGAGCCTAATGGCTATTTGCATATCGGTCATGCCAAGTCCATATGCTTAAACTTTGGAACTGCCATCAAGTACAATGGTCCCTGTAATTTGAGATTTGATGATACTAATCCTGCCAAGGAAGATGTGGAATATGTGGATTCCATCCAGGAGGATGTAAAATGGCTGGGCTTTGACTGGGAGGACAGGATTTATTATGCATCGGATTATTTTGAGCAACTATATGAATATGCAGTTCAAATGATAAGGGATGGTATGGCCTATATTTGTGAGCTGTCTCCGGAAGAAATCAAAAATCATCGGGGAACCTTGACTATGCCGGGAAAGGAAAGCCCCTATCGCAATCGTCCCATAGAAGAAAATCTCGACCTTTTCAAAAGAATGCGAGCCGGGGAATTTTCTGACGGTGCCAAGGTTTTAAGGGCTAAAATAGACATGGCCTCTCCCAATCTTAACATGAGAGATCCGGTCATTTATCGCATAATGCGAGCCACTCATCATCGTACCGGTGACAAGTGGTGTATATATCCTATGTATGACTATGCCCATCCTCTTTCTGATGATATTGAGGCTATCACCCACTCAATTTGCACCCTGGAATTTGAGGATCATCGTCCTTTATATGACTGGGTCCTTAAGGCATGCAGAATCCAGGACGGTCCTCAGCAAATTGAGTTTGCCAGACTAAATCTGAATTACACAGTTATGAGTAAGCGAAAGCTTCGTCAGCTTGTTGAAGAAAACTTTGTTGATTCCTGGGATGACCCCAGAATGCCAACAATATCCGGGCTCCGCAGGAGGGGTTATACCCCGGAGTCCCTTCGGGATTTTTGTGAAAGAATCGGGGTTGCCAAGGCAAACAGCATCGTGGACATAGCTCTTCTTGAGCATTGTATTCGAGAAAACCTCAACAGCAAGGCACCTCGAGTAATGGCGGTGTTGCGCCCCCTAAAGGTGATTATTGAAAACTATCCTGAAGGCAAGACTGAGGAGCTAGAGGCGGAATATAACCCGGAAAATCCAGAGCTGGGCTCAAGAAAAATCCCTTTTTCCCGGGAGATATATATTGAGCAGGAAGATTTCATGGAAAATCCCCCTAAGAAATATTTCCGTCTATACCCCGGGGCAGAGGTGAGATTAAAATATGCTTACATTATCAAGTGTCAGCAGGTTATCAAAAATGAAAAGGGGCAGGTAGTTGAGCTGCGCTGCACCTATGATCCGGATACAAAAAGCGGCACTCCCGGGGGAGATGCCCGGAAGGTTAAGGGAACACTACACTGGCTGTCCGCTGCCGGTGTCGTAAAGTCCCAGGTTCGTCTTTATAGTCACCTTTTTGTGAAAGAGAATCCTGATGAGGATACCGATGGAACCACCTTCAAGGATTATATCAATCCGGAGTCCTTGGAGCTCTTGTCCGATAGTTTGGTGGAGTCGGCTCTGGCCATGGCAGAAGCCGGAAGCCGTTATCAGTTTTTCAGGCACGGATATTTTATTGTAGATACCAAGGATTCCAAAGAGGGAAGCCTTGTTTTCAACAGAATCGTATCCCTTAAGGACAGCTGGGCTAAAATGCAGAAGGCTCTCCGGTAAGGGGGTTTTGACAGTTTTTGTCTGTTTTCTTGACTTTCAGTTTGCTACCTAGAATTTTTCTTGCCTTTCAATAATAAATAACTATATAATCTAATAGTGATTTAATCCCCTGGTTATTTTAGGGTGTTTTGCCCTTTCAATAAAAGTTTGCGGAGGCGCATGGAATGTCTGAGAAGGTATTACCTTTCAACAAAGAAAAGCTGTCACAAGTAATTGAGCAATATCCCACTCCTTTTTATATTTATGATGAAGAGGCAATCAGGGATAATGCCAGGAGATTGATTAAAGCCTTCTCCTGGGCACCGGAATTCAAGGAATATTTTGCGGTTAAGGCGACACCAAATCCTTCTATTTTAAAAGCACTTAAGGAAGAGGGCATAGGGGCTGACTGCAGCTCCCTGCTGGAGCTTATGCTTGCAGAGAAGGCGGGTATATCCGGTGAAGAAATAATGTTCACCTCCAATGATACTCCGGCAGAGGATTTTATAAAGGCCAGAGAGCTGGGTGCCATAATAAACCTGGATGACATTACCCATATCCCATTTTTGGAAAGTAACGCAGGAACCCCGGATTTGATTTGCTTCCGTTATAATCCCGGACCTCTCCAAGAGGGAGGCAATGCTATCATTGGAAATCCTGAGGATTCAAAATATGGCTTGACCCGTAAGCAGCTTCTCGATGCCTATAGCATTATGCAGGCAAAGGGAGTGAAGCGCTTTGGCGTTCATACTATGGTAATTTCCAATGAGCTTGATCCGAACTATTTTATTGAAACCGCCAGCATGATGTTTGATTTAGTGGTGGAAATATATAAAACCTTAGGTATTAAAATGGAGTTTGTAAATTTTGGCGGCGGTATAGGTATTCCTTACAAGCCGGAGCAAGAGGCTGTAGACTTGGAATATCTAAGCAGAGGGATCAAGTCTGCTTACGATGAAAAAATTGTCGCAAATAATTTACATCCCCTTAAGCTGTACATGGAATGCGGTCGGATGATAACCGGTCCTTATGGTTATCTGGTTACTACTGTTATGCATAAAAAAGAAATATATAAGAATTATGTGGGCGTGGATGCCTGTATGGCTAATCTGATGCGTCCCGGAATGTATGGCGCCTACCATCATATTACTGTTTTGGGTAAAGAGGATTGGCCCTTGGGTTACATTTATGATGTTGTGGGCTCTCTTTGTGAAAATAACGACAAGTTTGCTATAAATCGCAAGCTGCCCATGATGGAAATCGGAGATATTATTGCTATTCATGATGCCGGTGCACACGGTCATGCAATGGGCTTCAATTATAATGGAAAGCTTCGTTCTGCCGAGCTGATGCTAAAACCCGACGGTACTGTGGAGATGATTAGAAGGTCAGAAACTATAGAGGATTATTTTTCAACATTGAACACCTAGACGCTGATGTTGACAGACCTAGCTGGCGGCCGACAATGTTGGCCGCTTTTTGTTGTTTCGGGTAGGAAAAATAGCTATAGTTTAATAGGGGGGCGTTTCTTATGTCTGTTGTCAGAATAAATGAAGTGGATATTGAGCTTGATGAGGATGGATTTGTTGTTGATCCCGAAAACTGGAGTCGAGAGCTGGCAAAATATTTTGCTACCCTGGAAGGTATTGAGGTCTTAAGTGATGAGCATTGGATTGTAATAGACTTTATTCGGCAATACTATCAGGAGCATCAAATTGCCCCCATGATTAACAAGCTGTGCAAGGGGTCCGGGCTTAGCCTCAGGCAGCTTTACGATCTTTTTCCAACCGGTCCGGCCAAGGGAGCCTGTAAGCTGGCAGGGCTACCCAAGCCTGGGGGCTGTGTTTAAGCTTCCGGTCTATTGACGGACTAAAACCCCCTATGCTATAATGACCATACTTTTAATAGATGCTATGATAGGAGTAAGGTATATTCTTTGTCTCAAGAGAGTCAGGTGAAGGGTGAGAGCTTGACAGACTGAGTATACTGTGCCTTCCTGGAGCTGCAGAGTTGAAAATAACAGTATGCTCTGCCGGATACCTACGTTAAAGGTTGCCAAGAGGGCTGTTTTATGAATAGTCAATTTGGGTGGTACCGCGGGAATAATACTCTCGTCCCTTAGTTGTTTTTTGGGGCGGGAGTTTTTGTTTTATTAAATCAAATAATTAATATAGGGGGGTCAGAAGTAATGAGAGAAATTTTAGAGCTTTTGGAATCTAATGCCAAGCTGTCAGCGAAAGAGATAGCAACAATGCTTTCCATGGAGGAGGCAGAGGTTGAAAGCAAAATAAAGGAAATGGAAGGTAATAAAATCATAATAGGTTACTTTACGCTGGTTAATTGGGAAAAGGAGGGAGAGGAAAAGGTTTCTGCAGTTATTGAGGTCAGGATGACTCCTCAGAGAGATGTGGGCTTTGATGCAGTGGCTGAAAGAATTTCCCGTTTTCCGGAGGTGCAAAGTGTGCGCCTTGTTTCAGGAACCTACGACCTGTCCGTAACTATTGAGGGAGCCTCCATGAGAGAGGTTAATAATTTTGTTGCCACCAAGCTTGCTACCATAGATGGAGTAGTAAGTACCACAACTCATTTCATAATGAAAACCTACAAACAGGATGGAGTAATCATTGATGAGGACAATGAGGATAGAAGGCTGGTGGTATCTCCGTGACCATTGAAAATATTAACTGGTCTGAAAGGTTGAATCCAGTCGTGCGCTCGATACCTCCCTCCGGTATCAGAAAGTTTTTTGATCTGATTACCGAGATGAAGGGGGTAATCTCCCTGGGTGTTGGCGAGCCGGATTTTGTTACCCCCTGGCATATTAGGGAGGCTTGTATCTATTCCTTGGAAAAGGGCTATACTATGTACACCTCAAATCAGGGTATGCTGGAGCTCAGAGAAGAGATATCCAAGGATATAAAGGGTAACTACGGGGTTTCCTATGATCCCAGAAGTGAGGTTCTGGTAACTGTGGGTGTAAGCGAAGGACTTGATTTGGCCATGAGGGCACTGATCAGTCCCGGTGATGATGTGCTGGTACCTGAGCCATCCTATGTTTCCTATGCCCCCTCGGTTTCACTGGCCGGAGGCAATCCGATCATGATGGCAACCAGTGTTGAAGAGGACTTCCGGTTAACTGCCCACCGGGTTGAAAAGGCAATAACACCCAACACCAAAATATTACTTTTGAGCTATCCCAACAATCCTACCGGAGCTATTTTAAACCGCAAGGATATTTATGAGATTGCAGAGGTAGTAAAGGCCCATGATTTAATTGTTATTTCCGATGAGGTTTATGACAAGCTGACTTATGTAGGAACCCATACTTGTTTTTCCTCAGTTCCCGGGATGAGAGACAGAACAGTTCTGCTAAATGGCTTTTCCAAGGCATATGCTATGACAGGCTGGAGAATTGCATATGCTGTAGGTAATTCTGATTTTATTGGGGCGATGAATAAAATCCATCAATACAGCATGCTTTGTGCCCCAATTACCGGACAGATGGCTGCTTTGGAAGCCTTGAAGCATGGCCGAGAGGGCATGAACCAAATGGTTCAGCACTATAGCCGTCGTCGCAACCTAGTAATGCAGGCTTTTAAGGATATGGGTCTGCCCTGTTTTGAGCCGGGTGGTGCCTTTTATGCCTTCCCGGATATAACACCTACCGGACTATCCTCTGAGGAATTTGCTGAGAGGCTTTTGATGGAGGAAAAGGTAGCGGTGGTTCCCGGAAATGCTTTTGGTCCCAGTGGAACAGGGTTTATTCGTTGCTCCTATGCCACCTCTGTAGAGGACCTGGGAGAGGCATTTCGCAGAATGACTCGTTTTGTTCAGAGGCATGGAGTCAAGGTAAAAACAATTGTTAATCTTTAAAAACTGGCAGGATTGTCAGTATTTGATATAGAATAACATAAGGCTGTTCTTGATCAGCAGAGCGGCCTTATGTTGGATTGCTTGAATTATGGGAGGATAGTATTGATGATTGCTGAATAACACTGCTGTTGTGTTTGTGGATGCTTATCACAATTCAGCAGTTGTTTTTATTTTTGGGAGAGTTTTTCTTCCTTTAGGATAAGGACGGGGATAAAATGATTTGGGATTCTTTTCATGAGTGCATGGGGCGAGATCAAATGCGGGCGCTCCAGCTACAAAGGCTGAAGGAAACCTTGAACACTGTTTATAGCAAGGTCCCTTATTATAGGGAGCTGTTTGACAGTTGCC
>JAAXTT010000181.1 GCA_013336365.1 Peptococcaceae bacterium | reverse complement strand
GTCCTGAGCCAGGATCAAACTCTCCATAAATTTCTTTGCGTCAGAATCTCTTCCGACGTCAATCTATTGGAAAAGCTTAATCGCTCTTCATGACTTTCTTAGCCTGCTTTCAACTTCCTCTCACCGTCTCCGGTTCGTCTCCGTCTACTGTCAGGGTCTGGCTTTTTTTATTGCTCTCTTTCCATCTGCACTGTTTAGTTTTCAAGGACCATCGAGTTTTTTGACGCTTTTATAGGTTACCAAACTTTATAAGACCTGTCAACCTGTTTTGAAACTTTTTAAAACTTTTTTAGCGCCCTATTTTTTTGCTCTCTATTATTAACAGAAGACTGTGGTGGATATTTCAGCAATCTTTTACCCTAAGCATAAATTATTCTTCATAATAACATGTTATGGTATAATGACTTGAAATTATTACACCTGTTAAGGAGGAAACACATCTTGGTCAAGGTAAGAAAACACCGAAAGCTCAAGGGTCGAAGACTCCTAGCTGCTATCGGGCTTTCTGTTCTTATAGCGCTAGTATTATATGTTATTGTCCTGCTGATCATTAGCATCAAGGATATTCCGGCCTGGAACAGCGAGGCTCTGGTATCAACAAACTCTACATTAATATATGACAAGGATGATAAATTAGTTGCAAAAATAGGTACTGAAAACCGCGTACCTATTTCAATTGAGGACCTACCTGCAATGGCTAAACACGCCTTTTTGGCAACTGAGGACCACCGCTTTTATGAGCATCATGGCATTGACTTTTATGGTATTATGCGGGCTGTCGTAACTGACATTGCAGGAGGAGGAAAGCACCAGGGGGCGAGCACTATTACCCAACAGCTGGTTAAGCTATCCTTTTTAAAACCTGATAAAACCTTTAAAAGAAAAATTCAGGAAGCCATTCTGGCAATTCAGGTAGAGCACTACTACTCTAAAGATGAAATTCTAGAAATGTACCTTAATAAAATCTATTTCGGTGAGGGTGCCTATGGAATCCAAGCAGCCGCCCAATCATACTTCAAAAAGGATATTGGCGATATTACTCTGGCAGAAATCAGTATGCTGGCAGGAATTCCCAAAAGTCCAAATTATTATTCTCCAACTGCTGAGAAAGATCCGGATCTAACCAAGGATCAGGCGCACCAAAGTAAAATGAGACAAAAAATCGTGCTTCAGCTAATGACTGAGTACGGCTATATAACTGCTGCCATGGCAGAGGATGCCTATAAAACACCACTGGAATATACCAAATCACCAACTAGATATCCTTATCCATATTTTGTTGATTATATTACAGAAATTCTTATCAGCAAATATGGTGAAAACCAGATCTACAGCTCTGGACTCAAGGTGCACACAACCCTGGACCCCAAAATCCAGACTATTGCTGAAAATGTAATGTCAGAAAACAGCAATTATCCTCCTGCGAAGAATGGCAGTATGCCCCAAGGAGCAGCAGTAATTATGGATCCGACAAATTCCTTTATTCGAGCACTGGTCGGAGGTCGGGAACACACAAGCAGATTGGGCTGGAATCGGGCCACCCAAAAGCCGGGAAGACAGCCAGGATCTACATTCAAACCTATTATCGACTATGGACCGGCTATTGAATACCTTGGCTATGGACCGGCTACAGTTATTGATGACTCTCCGGTCAAGTATGGAAATTATGAGCCCAACAACTTTAATAGAAGCTATAGTGGTCCTATAACCCTGCGCAGAGCCCTGGTGAACTCTGTAAACGTTGTTGCTACCAAGCTTTTGGTTGAGCATGTTACCATTCCAAAGGCAGCCGAATTTGCCGGCAAGCTTGGCTTTGCCATAAATCTCAGATCAGTAGGTGCCAGCTTAGCACTGGGTACTGAAGAGGTAACTCCCCTACAAATGGCCGGCGCCTACAGTGCCTTTGCCAATCGGGGGGTCTACAATGAGCCGGTAGCTATCCTAAAAGTAGAAGGCTCCGACGGAACAATTTTAGAGGAATATACACCAAGGCCTAGACAAGCAATGAAATCAACTACTGCCTACCTTCTTACAAATATGATGGAATCAGTTACCAAAGAAGGAACAGGGAGAAATGCCTACCTGGGAAGACCTACTGCCGGAAAAACAGGCACCACAGACGATGGAAAGGATATCTGGTTTGCCGGATACACCCCAAATCTAGCTGGAGTTGTCTGGATCGGCTATGACCAGCCAACCTCGATGAGAGAAGCTTATGGAGGCGGTTATCCTGCTAAAATCTTCAACAAAATAATGAGGCAGGCTCATACTGAAATACCTGTTGCCAACTTTCAAAGACCACCTGGAATCGTATCCGGCACAGTAGACAGAATGTCCGGTCTGCTACCGGGGCCCAATACTCCCCAGGATCAACTGGTAACTGATCTTTTTGTTGCTAACACCATTCCTACCACAGTGGATACAAGCAGGGTTACTGTTGAAATCTGCACCGTTACCGGATTGTTGGCAAATGAATATTGTCCGGAAACTATAACGCGTTATTTACCAAAGAATGACGAAAGCAGCTCTGACTTAGTGGAAAATTCTCCTGAAAAAATACCTTCTGAAACCTGTGCCCTGCATAATATCAATAATACAGGGGAAGCGCAGACCCCTGTGCCAAATACCCAGAACACTCCGGTCAATAACCCCAATCCCGGGATTACCGATAAAAACAACCGGGGAATTATCCCACCTGATTGATATATAGAGCTTAAAATAAAAAATGCTGCCCTTAATTGGCAGCATTTTTTATTTTGGCAAAGACAATATTAGCACACTAGATATAAGACACAGCTGTAAGCGAGATTCTGTTTTTCAAGCAATCATCTATCTAAGGAAATAAATCCTTTCCCTTACGGG
>JAAXTT010000180.1 GCA_013336365.1 Peptococcaceae bacterium | reverse complement strand
TCCACGAACAGTTGGTCTTATTCCCATCCAGCGGGTTCTGCCAGCCTTACCTATGGTAATATTCTCATGCTCTACATTGCCAACTTGGCCAATGGTTGCACGACAATCTTGGAGCACCAGCCTCATTTCACCTGAAGGCATCCTGATATGAACATACTTGCCTTCTTTTGCCATCAATTGTGCAGCTGTACCGGCAGACCTTACCAGCTGTCCACCAGCCTTAGGATGTAACTCAATATTGTGAATCATGGTTCCCAGAGGTATGTTTCTCAAAGGCAGAGCATTTCCCACCTTGATATCAGCATCCTGACCGGATAGAACTGTCATTCCTACTTCAAGGCCAACCGGAGCTAGAATATATCTTTTTTCACCATCAACATAATGCAAAAGAGCAATCCTTGCAGATCTGTTGGGATCATATTCTATCGTTGCCACATTAGCTGGAATACCATCCTTAGTTCTTTTGAAATCTATCATCCGGTACTGCCTCTTATGTCCGCCGCCACGGTGTCTAACTGTAATCTTCCCTCTGCTGTTACGCCCTGCATTTCTTTTTAAAGGCTTAAGCAGTGATTTCTCCGGTTTATCGGTAGTGATTTCATCGAAAGAAGATACTGTTACAAACCTGCGACCAGGCGATGTTGGTTTATACGATTTTACTGCCACCTGGTTTCCCTCCCTGCTGGAACTAAGGCTATATCGCCTGATTCCCTACTATACTCCCTCGAACATTTCTATCTTGTCACCTTGTTTAAGAGTAACGATGGCTTTTTTATAATCCTGGGTAAAGCCCTGTCTTCCTCTAACCCTGGTCAATTTACCCTTATACCTCATGGTATTGACCTTTTCAACCTTAACCTTGAAAATTTCCTCCACTGCCTTCTTGATCTCAACCTTGTTCGATTTAAGATCCACAATGAAGGTGTATTTGTTATCTGCCACTAAATCCATGCTTTTCTCGGTAATTAATGGTTTCTTCAGGATATCTCTAGAGTCCTTCAATTGGCCAGCACCTCCTCCACCTTTGTAACTGCATCTCTTGTTATTACGAGAGTTTGATGGGCCATTATGTCGTAAACATTAAGGAAACTTGCTGTGGTAGATTTTACGCCATCAATATTACGGGCAGACTTAACAACATTTTCATCAACAGCTGCAGTAACAAGCAACGCCTTGCTGCCGGATGCTTTTATGTTATCAAGTATCCGAATCATTTCCTTAGTTTTGGGAATCTCTAGACTTAATTGGTCTAATACAATTATATTACCACTTTCAACCTTGGAAGAAAGGGCTGATTTAATTGCTAAACGTCTGACCCTTTTTGGCAACTTGATACTGTAATCCCTAGGATGCGGACCAAATACAATGCCGCCGCCCTTCCATATAGGTGAACGAGAGCTACCCGCCCTAGCACGTCCTGTACCCTTTTGACGCCATGGCTTGCGTCCACCACCCCGAACTTCTCCACGGGTCTTGGTGTCATGGGTTCCTTGCCTTTGATTAGCCAAGTAGGCAACTACAGCATCGTGCAAAACGGATTGGTGAACATCTATCCCAAAAACACTTTCATTAAGCTCAATTTCACCAATCTGCTCACCACTCACATTATACAATGGAACCATAGGCATGATTTATTTCCTCCTTTCCGCACGTCTGCTAATTCTTGCCCTTGACGCTATTCTTAATTATTACCAATCCCCCGCGAGGTCCAGGTATGGCACCCTTAACTGCTAAGAGGTTGCGTTCCGGATCAACTCTAACTACCTCCAGGTTCTGTATCGTAACTCTTTCTGAGCCCATATGACCCGGAAGCTTACGACCCTTGAAAACCCTGGCAACACCTTTTGCTCCCAAAGAACCGGGACGACGATGATATCTTGAACCATGAGATGTAGGACCACGGTGGAATCCATGTCTTTTAATACCACCAGCAAAGCCCTTACCCTTTGAAGTCCCTATAACATCAACCTTTTCACCGGTACTGAAAACATCAGCTTTAATATCCTGACCAACTTCATAACCACTGCAGTCACCTATCCGCAATTCTCTAAGAAAACGCAAAGGTCTAACTCCAGCCTTGTCAAACTGTCCTTTTACAGGTTTTGTAAAAAGATTTTCACGCTTTTCTGCAAACCCAACCTGAATGGCACTATAGCCATCTTTTTTATCAGTCTTTACACTAACCACCTGGCAAGGACCAGCCTCTATAACAGTGACAGGAACCGCCAACCCTTCACTTGTAAACAACTGGGTCATTCCCAGCTTTTTACCCAATATGGCTTTCTTCATTATCAGCACCTCCGCGCAGGCCAAAAACATCGGTTCAGCTCCAATTTACTGTGAACATGATTTTGGACAAGCCACTTTCTATCTTATAGCTTAATTTCTATATCTACTCCTGCAGGCAAATCCAATCTCATCAGTGCATCTACAGTTTTAGGTGTGGGCTCCAGAATGTCGATCAGTCTTTTATGAGTTCTCATTTCAAACTGCTCTCTAGAATCCTTGTTAACATGGGGTGAACGCAAAATTGTATATATGCTCTTTTCTGTGGGCAACGGTATGGGTCCGGCCACTGATGCCCCGGTCCTCTTTGCTGTATCCACTATCTTTTGAGCCGACTGGTCAAGCATAGTATGCTCATATGACTTCAGTCGAATACGGATTTTTTGTCTTTTACTCAACGGGCAGACCTCCTTTTTTAGCCCTTGGCTATTTGCTATCACAATCACAGGTTTTAGCAAGTAGCTCAAAGCTAACAGCTTTGTATTTCTTATGCCAGGATTGAGGTAACTACCCCAGCCCCTACAGTACGGCCGCCCTCACGGATGGCGAAACGAAGTCCCTCTTCCACTGCTATGGG
>JAAXTT010000179.1 GCA_013336365.1 Peptococcaceae bacterium | reverse complement strand
TTTCAAGCACCTAATGAGTATCATGAGTTCTACAAGCTTGGTCTTGGCGAGCCTATTCCTCTTTCTGCTGCCCAGGGCTTGAATACAGGAGACCTTATGGATGCAATAGTTAAAAATATGCCGGAGCTTCCGGATGAGCCGGAGGATGTTGACTCAATAAAGATTGCCTTTATCGGCAGGCCAAATGTGGGGAAATCCTCACTTGTCAACAAAATACTAGGTGAAGAAAGAGTTATAGTCAGTGATATTCCCGGAACAACAAGAGATGCTATTGACACTATGATTCAAAGAGAGGGAAATAGTTATATCTTGATAGATACAGCCGGGATAAGAAGAAAAACAAAAATTGACATAGCTACCGAGAGATATAGTGTAATGCGTGCACTTAGGGCAGTTGATCGCTGTGATGTGGCACTGCTCGTAGTGGATGCCGAGGCAGGGATTACTGAGCAGGACAAGAAAATTGCCGGCTATGCTCATGACCAGGGAAAGGCTTCTGTTATTATCATTAACAAATGGGATCTTCTTAAAAAAGATGATAAAACCTTTAACAATTATGTTAAAGATATCCGGGAAGAGCTTGGATATATGAAGTATGCCCCTGTGTTATTTGTATCGGCATTATCAGGACAGAGAGTGGACAAAATACTTCTTGCCGTTGAAAGTGTTGCTCAGAGTCATAGCCTGAGGGTCTCAACACCGGGCTTAAATAATTTGATTCAGGATGCAGTTCAGCAGAACCCACCTCCAACCTTTAAAACAAAAAGATTAAAAATATATTATGCTGCACAAAATGGCATTAAACCTCCGAAATTCACCCTGTTTGTTAACAACGCCGGACTGGTTCATTTTTCATATCTTAGATACTTGGAAAAACAAATCCGTGCTGCATATGGCTTCGAAGGAACTCCAATAAAGCTGGTAATGAAGACAAAAGGTGGCAGCGAGGATAGCTAGGAAAATAACCTGGCAAATTGAGAAAGTGTGAACGGAGTGCTTTATTATGCTTATACTGGCAATAATCTCAAGCTATCTTATTGGCTCAATTCCTTTTGGCTTTATTCTTGGCAAATTAAAGGGAGTTGATGTAAGAGTCCAGGGCAGTGGAAATATCGGGGCGACAAATGTATGGAGAACTATTGGTCCCCAATATGGTGCTCTGGTCCTAGTCCTTGATGCTTTAAAGGGAGTTGCCGGAGTATATTTAGGCAGGAGCACAGGCATTGAGGGACTAGAGCTGGTTACTGGAATATCAGCCATATTGGGCCATGCCTTTCCGATTTTTCTCAATTTTAGGGGAGGAAAAGTTATTGCTACAGGACTTGGAGTTATAACTGCCTTGTCACTCAAGGTTTCCTTGGTCGCAGTAGCAGTCTTCTCTGTGGTTTTTTTGCTTTTCGGATATGTATCCTTAGGTTCAATAGCAGCAGCAGCAGCAGTGCCGTTGGCCATGCTGTTTTTTAATTATGACAGACAGTATTTTGTTTTTGCATTGATTTTGTCTTTTATTGCTATATACAGGCATATTCCGAATATCAAAAGACTGATAAGGGGCACGGAAAATAGGGTAATAGGCTTTAAAGCCAAGAAATAAAAAGATTGATTCAATTTATCTGAGGCGAGGAGGGAACATGTTTTTGAGCAGTGGCAAAATTACAGTTTTAGGAGCGGGTAGCTGGGGAACAGCTCTTGCAATTCATTTGGCTTCCAAGGGCTATAATCCTATACTTTGGACCTATCGCCAAAATCAATTGGAAGAAATGAAAACCGGCAGAATGAATGTACGCTATTTGTCTCAAGCAGTTATTCCTGAAAACATATACTTAAGCAATGACCTTGAGGAAGCTGTAAGAGATGCTGAAATTATAGTTACAGCAGTGCCGTCTCATACCCTGAGAAAACTGTTTACAAATATCAAGCCTTATATGGATAAATCCGCTATTTTAATCAACGGAGCAAAGGGTATTGATGAAAATACTCTGCAAAGGACATCAGAAATATATAAAGAAATATTCAATGAAAATAGAAATTTTGTAGTTCTCTCAGGTCCCAGTCATGCTGAGGAAGTGTGTGAAGGCATGCCCACTGCGGTGGTGGTGGCATCTAAGGATAAAGGCAGTGCTGTAAAGGCACAGAATATTCTAATGTCAAGCAGCTTCAGAGTGTATACAAACTCGGATGTTATTGGGGTAGAACTTGCAGGTGCTCTTAAGAATATAATTGCCTTAGGAACAGGGATTGCCGATGGTCTAAGCTATGGAGACAATACTAAGGCTGCTTTAATTACCAGAGGCTTAGCTGAGATGGTTAGATTGGGTACTGCCTTGGGTGCTAATCCCAAGACCTTTTCAGGTCTTACCGGGGTGGGAGACTTAATTGTGACCTGTACCAGTAAACACAGCAGAAACCTAAGGGCAGGAATTAAAATAGGACAGGGGAAAACAGTAAATCAGGCTTTAAAAGAAATAGGGATGGTTGTGGAGGGAGTTCGAACCACAAAGGCTGCAAATAAGCTTAGTCAAATCACAAAGGTTGAAATGCCAATAACTTCAGAGATGTATAAGGTTTTATTTAAAGAAAAGGCTCCCAAGCAAGGGGTAATTGATTTAATGGCTCGAGATAAAAAGGATGAGATGGAAGAGTTTGTTTGGGATATATAAACCTGTTCAGAGGTTGTGGGATTGATATATGGCTGGTTCAATGGTATAATCTCAAGCACTAATCAGAGGAGCAGTCTATTAATTTTGCATATAATTTCTTAGAATAGTTTATTATTTATATGGAAAGGGGAGTATTTGTTAAAAATGAAAAGTGTAAAAATTGGTTTTATTGGCATGGGAACTGTAGGCTCAGGTGCCTATAAAATATTAACCG
>JAAXTT010000178.1 GCA_013336365.1 Peptococcaceae bacterium | reverse complement strand
GACGCTCTTCCGATCTCCCGGATATCAGGAGATATGCTGGAGGCTGCACTGATAGCGGGAATTTGCTCTGCTGGAATCGACGTGGTTATCGCAGGAGTCGTGCCAACGCCGGCTGTGGCCTGCTTAATAAAAGAATTGGGAGCCATTGGAGGCGTGGTTATTTCAGCGTCCCATAATCCGGTGGAGGATAATGGAATCAAGTTTTTTGGTCCGGAGGGCTTTAAGCTTTCTGATGAAATAGAGGAAGAGATTGAAAAATTAACCATGGATCAGTCACCAATCCCTCTTCCTGTAGGTGAAAAGGTAGGCCGATGTCATAACTTGCCTGATGCCTCTGAAAGATACGAAGAATTTTTGCTTAATGCAGTTAATGTAGACCTTTCAGGCATTAAAATCGTTTTAGATTGTGCAAACGGCGCATCATATAAGGTCGGTCCAAGAGTATTGGAGAAAATGGGTGCTGAGGTAATAACTATATTTAATAACCCAAACGGGTTGAACATAAACAAGGGCTGTGGATCAACCCATTTAACAGAGCTTAAGGATGCTGTTAAAAAGCATGGGGCTGATTTAGGCTTGGCAAATGATGGAGATGCTGACCGGGTTCTTGCAGTGGACAGCCATGGCAGGGTGGTGGATGGAGATCAGATTATGGTTATTTGTGCTGACTACCTTAAATCTAAGGGTCAGTTAGCTAATAATGCAGTGGTAGTTACTGTTATGAGTAACTTGGGACTTCATCTGGCACTTAAGGAAAAAGGAATCACGGTCTTTGAAACAAAGGTCGGAGATCGCTATGTGGTGGAAGAATGCTTAAAAACCGGGGCTGTTTTAGGTGGGGAACAAAGCGGACATATACTTTTCCTTAAACACACAACCACCGGAGATGGCTTGCTCACCTCATTGATGCTTTTGGCTGCAATCAAGGAAAAGGCTATGAGTCTGTCTGAGCTTGCATCTCAAATGGAAGTGTTACCTCAGATATTGGAAAATATCAGAGTCAAGGATAAGAATTACATTATGGAGCATTCTCAATTGGCGGAAGCAGTTAACAATGCGGAGAAAGTGCTTTCCGGTCAGGGTCGGGTACTTGTAAGACCTTCAGGAACGGAGTCTTTAGTCAGGGTTATGGTTGAAGGAAGAGATATTGAGGTTTTGAAAAATTTGGTGGATAAAATAGGGGCGGTAATTAAAACACTTGATTAGTAAAAAGGTGTTTTAAGGTTAATTATTGAATTATGTAAGATTAGCAGAAAGAAAGGAGGATTGGGCAAGGAATAATTTATCAAAAGCGCCAGAGCCCTTTGTTTTTGTGTGCAAAGGGTTGACGAGGTGGGAGATTATCGATTTTTCGGCGGATGCTCCCCGGTGACCACCATCGAAGGAGATATTGTAAAGCCGGCAGGTGACTGCCGGGACAAAGGTATCCCGAGTGGTAATAAATATGCGGTTTTGGCAGCGAATTTTTTTTGCCCACCGGTAATGTTTAGAAGCATTCTTTATTAGGAAAAATTTGGAGGTTTATAATAATGTGCGGAATTGTTGGATACACCGGATTTAGGTCAGCTACCCCCATTTTGCTGGATGGTTTAGAGAGGCTGGAATATAGAGGATATGATTCTTCAGGAATAGCCATGGTTGAAAACAATAGAATTATGCTTTGGAAAAAACAGGGTAAACTGGATATGTTAAGAGAAGAGCTTAAAGACAAGGAAGCTACTGCTACCTCAGGAATCGGGCATACTCGCTGGGCTACTCACGGCAAGCCGTCAGATGTAAACGCCCATCCTCATCTGGACTGTCAGGGTAAGTTTGCTGTTGTTCATAATGGGATTATTGAAAACTATATTCAACTGAAAAACTGGCTGACTGCTCAAGGGCATGAATTTCATTCCGAGACAGACACTGAGGTTATACCCCACCTGATTGAGGAGCTATATGAGGGAGACCTGCTGGAAGCAATTATTAAGTCAGTAAAGAGGATTGAGGGATCCTATGCCATGGTTGTTTTGGATGTGGATAATCCCGGCAAAATTATTGCTGTTCGTCAGGATAGTCCATTAGTTGTGGGAATCGGTGAGGGGGAAAATTTTCTAGCCTCAGATATACCTGCATTATTGTCCCATACCAGAAATACCTATATTTTAGAGGATGGAGAAATTGCAATTTTGACCCCTGATGGGGTAACTGTCATGGATAGTACCGGTAAGCCCATCAGTAAAGAGATTTATTATGTTAATTGGGAGGCAGCTCAAGCTGAAAAGGGTGGTTTTGACCATTTTATGCTGAAGGAAATATATGAGCAGCCAACAGCATTAAAGGACACCTTAAGTGGACGGTTGGATTTTGAAAACAACAGAGTAGTATTGAATGAGCTGAAAATGACTCCTGCAGAAATAGGCAGTATAAAGAAGATTTTTATTTCTGCCTGTGGCACAGCCTATCATGCAGGCTTGGTCGGAAAGCATATTATAGAAAAATTGACCAGAATATCTGTGGAAATTGATGTGGCTTCAGAGTTTCGCTATCGAGACCCACTGGTAGATAAAGACTCTCTGGTTATTGTTATTAGTCAGTCAGGGGAGACAGCGGACACTCTTGCCGCCTTGAGGGAGTCAAAGCGAAGAGGTGCGAGAGTTTTAGCGGTTACCAATGTAGTTGATAGCTCTATTGCCCGTGAGGCTGATGACATAATTTATACCTGGGCGGGGCCTGAAATTGCTGTAGCATCAACAAAGGCATATACAACTCAGCTGATGTGCATGTATCTTATAGGTATCTATCTTGCCGATACTAAAGGGATGTTGCCAGACAAGGAAAAAAGCGAGCTTATTGGAGCAATCAGAGATCTTGGCGGCAAGGTACAGAATATTATCGATAAT
>JAAXTT010000007.1 GCA_013336365.1 Peptococcaceae bacterium | reverse complement strand
CTATATATGCCAAACCAAGTGCCGGAAACCTTGCTAAATCTGGAGGGTGAAAGGTAAGGGCCTTTGTAGTTAAAAAATTCAATCTGGGAAAATTATTTTCGAGCCGAATTGGATATCCTAATGCATATTGAATTGGAAGCTTCATATCAGGATTTCCTAATTGAGCTAAAACTGAGCCGTCAATATACTCTACCATTGAATGAATAATGCTTTGGGGATGAATAACAACCTTTATATTGTCATAACCAATACCAAAGAGCCATCTTGCTTCGATAACCTCTAGACCTTTATTCATCAAGGTAGCTGAATCAACAGTTATCTTCCTGCCCATACTCCAGTTTGGGTGGTTTAAGGTCATAGTAATATTTACCCGTTCCAGGTCTTGGGGATCTTTTCTAAAGGGTCCTCCGGAAGCAGTCAAGATTAGGTTTTCTATTTCCTTGGTCTGAGAACCTTGCAGACACTGCCAGATTGCAGAATGCTCACTGTCCACCGGCAGTATTTTAACCTGGTGTTTCTCTGCCAAAGCTGTGACAATAGACCCTGCAGCTACAAGAGTTTCCTTATTGGCCAAGGCTATATCCTTACCCTCTTTAATTGCCCTAATTGTCGGGATCAAACCGGCTACCCCGGTCACTGCAGTCAAAACCACCTCTGCCTCAGGACAAGCTGCCACTTCAGACAACCCTTCCTGCCCCCAAAGAAACTCAATCCCATATCCGGAAAACCTTCTGGCCATGGTTTCAGCATCTTTCTGGCATAGAACCGATACCATTGAAGGTCTGTATTTTTCTATCTGACTGCAAAGAACAGCTAGATTTCGCCCAGCTGCCATGCTAACCACTTTGAATTTCTCGGGAAAAATATCTACAACCTCCAAAGCCTGGCAACCAATAGATCCCGTACTTCCCAAAATGCTTAAAGCTTTGATTTAAACCACCCCTAATAGATTGTTTTACCTTTGCTAAGGATGAAATCACTTTAATACCTTATACATAGCCTTGCCGGCAATTAACATAACCGGACCTAAAATCAAACCCAGAACTCCGATTAGCTTGAGCCCAATATACATAACAACCAGCACTGCCAATGGATGCAGCCCCAAGTTGGCTGCAACCACTCTAGCTTCAAGCATTTGCCTTACTATCCAAAGAAATAGATACAATATCAATAGCTTTACTGCAAAGCTCACATTCCCAACAATAAATGCCCAAATTGCCCAAGGAATAAAGATTGCTGCAGGACCTAAAACCGGAATTATGTCCAGCAAACCAACCATAAAACCCGCTGTTAAAGCATACTGTGAGCCTATTATATAAAATCCGATTATAGCCAAAATGGTAGTCAGCATAATCAAAAATGACTGAGCTCTTATATAATTGATAAACGCGTTAAATATCTCCCTGGAAACATCAACAAACCTTTCACCCCAAGGCTTGGGAAATGCTTCACTGATAAAGTCAACAACAGCACTGCGGTCTCTGGATAAGAAAAATGTTGCAATAACGGTAACTATTATACCAACAACTGCACTTGGCAGAGATATTGCAAAGTTAACTAAGGAGCCGGCTAAGTCTGAAGCCAAAATAGTAATATATCCCATCACTGTTGTAAGATTTTCATTGACCTGATTAGTAATCCCCGTAGGCATACTAAAGAAAAGAATCTTACCTCTCTGAAAACTGTCTTCTATCAGTACAGAAATAATGCCAAGATAATGAGGTATATTCAGAGAAAGCTTAATCAGTTCATCTGCCAGTCTTAACGCAACCACTACGATAACAAAGCCTAATAAGCTAAAAATAGAAAGCATAGCTAGAGAAACCGCATATCCCCTGCTCATTTTCAGCCTATCCATTAACAGCTTAATCACGGGTTCCATTAGCAAAGCAAACAGCAAGGCAAATATAAATGGCATCAATAACCCAAGAGTGGCACTGGCAAAAACAATAACCTTGGGTAGAAAATACACCATTGTAAAATAAATTGTTGCTATTAATGTAGCTATTAATAGCACTAGCTGCAATAATCTTGTCACTTCTACCTCACCTGACTATAAAGTAAATTACCCAATATGCTGTCGGTGCTATGAAAAATAGGCTGTCAATCCTATCCATAATCCCACCATGTCCGGGTATTAAACTTCCAGAATCCTTGGTTCCCGAAGTTCTTTTTATACTTGATTCGAATAAGTCACCGCAAATACCCGCTATTCCCAAAAGAAGGCCTAAAACTAGAACTGCCGGTGCTGTAGTCAGGATAAAATATTGGTTTAATATCAACAATATCAGTATGCTACCAATAATACCCGCTAATGCACCCTCTATGGTTTTTCCGGGACTCAACAAAGGTGCTATTTTCTTTCTGCCAAATTTCTTACCGACTATATATGCCATTATATCCCCAGTCCAGGTTCCCGCTAACACAAGAAAAATCCAATATCGTCCATCTTCCATAGAACCCAGAAAATACAAAAACAATAGCATACTAATATATAAGACCCCAAACAAGCCTCCTGCCAACTTTTCCGGACCTAACCCGGGATAGAAAAAAACTCCCGATAATAAAAACACGAATATAACAAAGAATATTCCATACAGATAAAGCAACACGCCACCATAAACTGCAGCCGCAAACAGCACAAACAGACCCAACAGCATAAACCATAGAGGACTGGCAATTTTTATTATTGAAAACATTTTATTTAATTCAAATAATGCAATAACCATTGCAAGCAATATCAACAGAGAATATACAATCCCCCCCTGCCAGACAGCCAATATAATCAAGGGTATGCCCACAAGGGAGCTTAGAATTCTTTTTAATAGCAAAAAATATCACCAACCTATTTACTTAAACCTCCAAAACGTCTCTTGCGATTTTGAAAATCCAACATAGCTTCTAAAAAGTGGGTTTTTCTAAAGTCCGGCCACATGACATCTGTATGCCAAAATTCCGTGTATGCCAACTGCCAAAGGAGAAAATTGCTTATTCGATAATCTCCCGAGGGTCTTATCAACAAATCAGGATCTGGTTGTCCGGAGGTATAAAGATGGCGGGCTATCAGTTCCTGATCAATATTTTGTGGAATAATCAGTTTTTTTTCAACTTTTATCGCTATTTCTCTTACTGCATCAACAATCTCTGCTCTGCCTCCATAATTTAGAGCAATATTAAGCTTAAGACCATTACAATTCTGGGTTTTTTTATGTGCGACGGCAACTGCATTTCTTGTTTTTTCCGGTAATTCGTCAATTTTTCCAATTGCTTTGACTTTTACATTTTTTTCTTTCAACTCATCAATTTCTTTGTTCAAGTACTCTACCAACAAATCCATAAGTACATCTATTTCTTCCCGAGGTCGCTTCCAGTTCTCTGTGGAGAAGGCATAAACTGTTAACACGTCCACCCCTATATCGGAGGAAATTTGCACAATATCCCGCAGAGACTCTACCCCTGCCCTGTGTCCGTAAGCCCTCGGCATTCCACGACTGGATGCCCACCTTCCATTGCCATCCATTATTATAGCAACATGACGGGGTATTCTTGCAGGATCCAGTCTTTTCCTTAATATCTCTTCATCTGATTCACCTTGAATATCCGGTGATTTTCGCATCAGATTGATAATACTTTTAATCACCAGAAAAAACCTCCAAACAGCATTTCCCTAAAAACTGAGTATAATATAATATCATCACTGATGATATTATATTATACAGATTATATCTTAAGGTATATATAGTTATTTTTATGTAATAAAACCCCCTCTTTTTATAGAAGGGGTTCCATCATTTAATCTTCAACTATGGCTCCAGTTGGACAGGTATCAACACAGGCTCCACAATTTTCACACTTCTCTTGATCTATGGAATATATGTCTCCTTCACTTATTGCCTCAACTGGGCATGAATCTATGCAAGATCCACATGCCAAGCATTCCTCAGTAATACGCATCATTCCCACCTCCTTTACAAGCTGGACTGATCCAATAACAGCTCACCCCATAAAGCTTATTCAATGGGTTTTTATTAAAAGATTCTAGTTAATTTAACACAAACAATCCTTTGTAGCAATAGCTTAGCTAACCAATAATTGGGTTAACCACGAATTTCCTTTGCCACAACCAGCTTAACCAGATTATCCTCGGTTTTGACCCTGACAACTCTTTCCATTTCTCCCACAAAATTTTGATCAGCAAAAGGAAAGGTATATCTTATCTCACTGAGAAGCCCTTCTTTTTCAATAACAACTAAGGCCTCCTGAAGCGGAATCGCTAGAATCATTTGCTCCAACAATGTCATTATACCTGCATAATCTCCTGCTCTTTTTTTGCTGTGACCAAATCAATTTCTTTAATATACTTATCAGTCAGCTTTTGGATTTCGTCCTGAGAACGATGCAGTTCATCCTCTCGAATTTCACCATTTTTCTCAAGATCTTTAAGGTTATCATTGGCATCTCTTCTTATATTCCGGATAGCTACCCTACCCTCTTCACTTTTTTTCTTGGAAGCTTTTACCAGTTCCTTCCTTCTATCCTCCGTGAGCTGTGGAATAGACAATCTGACAACAGTTCCATCGCTGGAAGGAGAAAGGCCCAAATCTGACTTCATTATTGCTTTCTCAATCTCAGGAAGGGTAGATTTATCCCAAGGCTGAATCAATAGCAATCTTGCTTCCGGTGCAGAAATATTTGCCATTTGCGAAACCGGAGTTAGGGTTCCATAATAATTGACCATTATTTTATTCAAGAGATCTGGAGTAGCACGACCTGCCCTTAAAGAAGAGAACTCTTTTTTTACTACCTCAAGCGTCTTCTTCATGTTTACTTCTGTGGCAGAAATTATTTCACTGGTCAGAAAAATCACCTCCGATAAATGTTCCAACAGTTTCTCCCATAACTGCCCTTTTTATATTTCCAGAATCATTTAGATTAAAAACAACCAGAGGAATTTTATTATCCATACAAAGAGAGGTAGCAGTAGTATCCATAACAGCTAGACCACCTCTTAACAAATCAATATAGTTCAGATGGTCATATTTTACCGCATTGGGGTTTTTCATAGGGTCACTATCGTAAACCCCATTCACCATTTTTGCCATTAAGATAACATCTGCTTCCATCTCAGCAGCCCTTAATGCAGCAGTTGTATCTGTAGAAAAGTACGGATTACCCGTTCCGGCTGCAAAAATTACCACTCTGCCCTTTTCCATGTGGCGAATAGCTCTTCGCCTTATATACGGCTCAGCTACTGATCTCATTTCGATAGCAGTCTGAACCCTGGAGTCTACACCTTGCTTCTGAAGCCCATCCTGTAGAGCAAGAGAGTTAATAACTGTTGCCAGCATGCCCATATAGTCAGCAGTAGTCCTATCCATTCCTGCAGAGCTTCCCGAAACACCTCTCCATATATTACCGCCACCTACTACTATTGCTATCTGCACACCAAGCTTAGAAATTTCATCAATTTGACTGGAAATAGAATTAAGGACTTCATGCTGTATACCGTAACCCAAGTTGCCGGCTAATGCTTCTCCACTTAATTTTAAAATAATCCGGCGGTATTTTGGAACATTCATCCAAAAACCTCCTGCACATAATTATTATTCTGTCATGTCAATATTTATCCGGAATCTGTAGATTGCTAAGTCTAATCACATTTTGCAGCCGCAGCAACCTCAGATGCAAAATCTTCCTGTCTTTTCTGCAAGCCTTCTCCCATCTCAAAACGGGCAAATCTACGAACTGAAATATTTTCCCCTATTTTTGAAATGCTTTCAGTTACCAGCTGGCCAACACTGATATCAGGGTTTTTAATAAACGCCTGTTCCATAAGACAAATTTCCTTGTAGAACTTGTCTACCCTGCCTTCAACCATCTTTTCAATGATTCTTTCCGGTTTTCCTTCATTCAATGCCTGGGCAGCAAAAATATTCTTTTCTCTGAGAACATCTTCCTGAGGAACATCTTCTCTTCGAACGTACTCAGGTCTGGCTGCAGCTATCTGCATGCAGATATCCTTAACTAAACCTTTGAATTCATCAGTTTTAGCCACAAAATCTGTCTCACAGTTAATCTCGACCAAAACACCGATTCTGCCTTCTCCGTGAATATATGACTCCACAAGACCCTCAGCTGTTACTCTGCCAGCCTTTTTGGCCGCAGCAGCCAAGCCCTTCTCTCTTAAAAAGTCAGTGGCCTTCTCCAAGTCACCATTATTTTCTGTTAGGGCCTTTTTGCAATCCATCATTCCTGCTCCGGTTCTTTCACGAAGCTCTTTTACCAAAGCCGCAGTAATCTCAGCCATCAATACTTCCTCCTTATAAATCCTAATCTATTATAATCTACTACAAAAAAACAGGGGTCACTTCGTCATCGGAAATGGTGAGTATTCAGTAATCAGTCCCGCTGACATTTTGCCAAAAAGAAATGTCTTGTCAACCGACTTCCAATAACTGACCATTTACGACAAATGAAAGCGCCCCCGCCTGCAAATTCGTCTCTAAATCTCTTCTGTCTGCTCGACTTGCTCAACCTGTTCCACTTGCTCCATTTGTTCCCCTTGCTTGCCTTCAAGGATTGCATCAGCCATCTTTGCGGTGAGCAGCTTAACTGCTCTTATAGCATCATCATTTCCCGGAATAATATAATCAATCTCATCGGGATCACAGTTTGTATCCACAATTGCTACGATAGGAATACGAAGCTTGCGGGCCTCAGCCACTGCAATTCTTTCCTTTCGGGGGTCAATAATAAAAAGTGCTCCGGGAAGTCGACGCATCTCTTTAATGCCGCCAAGGAACTTTGTCAATCTTTCCTTTTCATGCATTAATCCAGCCACTTCTTTTTTGGGGAGAAGACTCATTTTTCCTTCTTCTTCCATTTTCTCAAGCTCATGCAATCTATCAATACGGCGACGGATTGTCTGAAAATTAGTCAGCATTCCCCCCAGCCAACGCTGGTTAACGAAGAACATGCCACACCTTTCAGCCTCATCCTTAACTGCTTCTTGTGCCTGCTTTTTGGTACCTACAAAAAGTATGGTCTCATTTTCCAAGGAAAGACTCTTTACAAATTCATAGGCCTCATCAACCTTACGAACTGTCTTTTGCAAATCAATAATATAAATACCATTACGATCTGTAAAAATATATGGCGCCATCTTAGGATTCCATCTTCTGGTCTGGTGTCCAAAATGCACCCCTGCTTCCAGGAGTTGCTTCATTGAAATCACTGCCATTTGGTACACCTCCTCTCTCAAAGGTTTTTTTATCCTCCGTTGTCCTCATCTCTGTTAAAACCCTGACGGGAACCCTTAACAAGATCCAACAACGTGTGTATTTTACACCGGGTGTATTTTAACACAAAAATCCCCTATATGCAAGGCTAATTAAGCCAGATATCTAAAGCCTGAAATAGCTTTTCAGCTAAATATCCATATAAATAAAATATGGCCGGTTATTTACCGACCATTAGTCATACTGCCCTTAATGCTGTCTTAATCTTTCAAGCTCTTCCAGCAAGTGATCATTTAAAACCTTTATATATGTTCCCTTCATACCCAAGGACTTAGATTCAATAACTCCGGCACTCTCAAATTTTCTTAAGGCATTGACTATAACACTACGGGTTATTTTGACTCGGTCGGCAATCTTACTGGCAACCAAAAGTCCCTCATCACCCTCCAACTGATCAAAAATATGGTTAATTGCATCCAACTCAGAAAATGAAAGAGTTCCCAAGGCAATCTGTACAGAAGCTCTTTTTCTTGCTTCTTCCTCCATTCTGCCTGCTCTTGCTCTCAATATTTCCATTCCAACTACTGTAGCACCATACTCAGCTAAAATCATATCCTCATCAGTAAAATACTTATCGAATTTTGCCAGTACCAAGGTCCCAAGTCTTGAGCCGGAGCCCATAATAGATACTATGGTTGTTATCTTGCTGCCAAATTTACACTTCTCATTTTGGTTAAAAACACAAAAGCTGTCAGTGTGGCAGGAATTTGACTTGGTTTCATTGTTTTTCAGAAGACTGCTATTATACTCTGAGGGAAAACCCTCCGTTGACTCCATTAAATCCTTCATTATTTCACAGGAGAAGCCCTCCACATATTTATAGCCAAGAGTTCTTCCCCGTCGGTCAACAATATAAACACTGCATTCAATATTTTCACTCAAGATGGCTGCTATTTCCTTAAAATCTACCGGATAACCGGCTGATTTTTGCAGTAGCCTATTAATTGAACGAGTTTTTGCCAATAAATTCTTCAATTAAACAGCACCTTTCATTGGAATGCTACAAAATATATCTGCTAAGGTCCTCATTTTTTGCAACCTCACTTAGCTTGCTAAGGACATATTCTCGATTAATTAACAGTTCCTTCACAACCATTGTTGGAGCATCAAAGGAAACATCTTCCAAAAGCTTTTCCATTATTGTGTGAAGACGTCTGGCGCCTATGTTTTCCGTATTTCCATTAACAGTATATGCTATTTTCGCGATTTCAACAAGGGAGTTTTCTGAAAATTCAACCTCTAATCCTTCAGTAGCTAAAAGAGCTGTATACTGCTTAATTAAGGAGTTTTGGGGCTCCGTCAGAATCTGCAAAAAATCGTCCTCACTCAAGCTGCTAAGCTCGACTCTTATCGGAAATCGGCCTTGAAGCTCCGGAATCAAATCAGAGGGCTTGGTCGTATGAAAAGCACCGGCAGCAATAAAAAGAACATGGTCAGTCTTTACCGGACCATACTTGGTTACAACTGTAGAGCCCTCTACAATAGGCAAAATATCTCTTTGAACACCACCCCTTGAGACATCAGGACCTGAAACTCCATCTCTGCCGGCAATTTTATCTATTTCATCTATAAAAATAATTCCGCTCTCTTCTGCTCTGCGAACTGCTTGGGAGGTAACTTCATCCATATCAATAAGCTTTTGAGCCTCCTGCTGTACAAGAATCTTCCTGGCCTCGGAAACTGATACCCTTTTCTTTTTTTTCTTTTTAGGAAACATGTTGCCCAGCATATCCTGAAGATTTATTCCCATTTCCTCAATGCCCGCCCCGGCGAAAATGTCCATCATGGGTGTGGAATTTTCTTCCACATCAATCTCCAGCATCTCATCCTCTAATTCTCCTCGATCCAGCTTTTCTTTCAAGCTATCTCTTTCAAATTGGACCCGGCGGATAAATTGATCACTGTCCTGATTGCCGGGATTACTCTGCTGACCGGCTCCCCCAAAAATCAACTCTAAAGGATTTTTTATTGGGGAATAATTCTTTGGCATTGGAGCCAATAACTCTATAATTCTTTTATCTGCCATTTTCTTGGCTTTTTCCTCTACAAAGGCAACCTTTTCAGAGCGGACCATCCTTATGGCAGTTTCAACCAGATCTCTGACCATGCTTTCCACGTCTCGCCCGACATAACCTACCTCAGTAAATTTAGTAGCTTCAACCTTCACAAAAGGCGCTTTAACCAGTTTAGCCAATCTTCGGGCTATTTCAGTCTTGCCAACTCCAGTGGGGCCAATCATTAAAATATTTTTGGGCACAACCTCATCTTTTAGCTCAATCGGCAATTTGGTCCTTCGATATCGATTCCTTAGGGCAACTGCTACAGATTTTTTTGCCTTGTTCTGTCCGATAATATACTTATCCAGCTCAATCACTATTTGATGGGGTGTAAGATTTTCCATAGTCAGACCTCCTAATTGGGGTTTTATATTATATTTCCTCAAGAGTTATTTCATTATTGGTGTACACACATATTTCTGCAGCAATTCCCAGGGCCTTAGATGCTATCTCTGCTGCTGTCATATCAGAGTGCCTAGCCATTGCCCTAGCCGCAGCCAGGGCATAGGTCCCTCCGGAACCGATTGCAACTATGCCGTCATCAGGTTCTATTACTTCACCACCACCAGAAATAACCAGCATATATTCTTTGTCAGCAACTATCAGTAATGCCTCCAAGCGTCTTAATACCCTATCCATCCGCCAGTCCTTGGCCAATTCAACTGCTGCTCTCTGAAGATTCCCTCCATAGGCCTCAAGCTTTCCCTCGAACTTCTCAAAAAGAGTAAAGGCATCTGCCACTGAGCCTGCAAACCCTGCTAAAACCGAGTTATTATGGAGTCGTCTGATTTTTTTTGCAGTGTGCTTTAAAATTGTGTTCTGACCGAAGGTAACCTGTCCATCCCCGGCCATAGCCACAGCATTTCCCTTTTTTACAGCTACAATTGTAGTAGCATGAAACATAAATATCTTCCTTTCCAAATATTAAAATAAGTTATTGTCTGATTATTTAAATACCTACCTTGAAATCTGCCTATTTAACTCTCGGATGATGCTTAAGATAAACCTCTCTAAGCTTTTCCTTAGTTAAATGAGTATAGATCTGAGTTGTTGATAGATTCTTGTGCCCCAGCATTTCCTGAACAGCTCTCAAATCAGCACCCCCATCCAAAAGATGAGTAGCAAAAGTATGTCTGAAGGTATGTGGACTTATATTACCCTGCAAACCTGCCTCAATGGCATATTTTTTCAATATTTTTCTGATACCTCTATCAGTCAGTCTAAAGCCCTTATAATTTAAAAATACTGCCTTTTCAAAAATATCTCTTGCGAGCTTTGGTCGACTCCTTTCCAAATATATTGAAAGTGCTTTCCTTGCGTAAGCACCCAGGGGAGCAAGTCTCTCCTTCATTCCCTTGCCCATAACCAATAACTCACCTCTAGAGAAATCAAGATCCTCAAGATCCAAATTTACTAATTCTATAACTCTTATCCCGGAGGAATAAAGAGTCTCCATGAGTGCACGATCCCTCATTGAGAGTATTTCATCTTTAAACGGTGCCTCAATAATAGCCTTACAATCCTCCAGAAAAAGAAAATTAGGCAGTTTTTTATCCTGTTTTAAAGAGGCAACATTTCTCAAAGGATTTTTTAAAACTACTCCTTCACGACTCAGGTAACGATAAAATGAACGCCAGGCCGCCAATCTTCTGGAAATTGAGGATTTAGCCAGTTTATTAAAATAAAGGTCTCCCAGATAAGACCTTACCAGCTTTGAATTAATATCCCCAGGTTCCAAATCACAATCCTTTTTTCCAAGAACTCCCGCAAAAAAATCAACCCCATGAAACAAATCTCGACGGTAATTGCTTATAGTATGGGGAGAATAATTTCTTTCAGTTTCTAAATAATAAATAAAGCTGTCGATATAAGCGTACACTCAATTCTCCTTGTTAAACCACCAGCCTGTTTATTTCCTTGAAGCGGTTCAAAGCTTCCAATGCTCTGTTGGAAATTGCTGCATTTCTATCTCGACGATCTCTTATTGCTTCGTCCAAGGGTGGCAATAATCCAAAGGTTATATTCATTGGTTGAAAATTTTTGGATCCGGTACTTGTTATATAGTTAGCCAATGCTCCGTTAGCGGTTTCTACCGGAAAAACCAAAGGCTCAATTCCTTGTTTAAGCCGTCCTGCATTAATCCCGGCAACCAGACCGGAGGACGCAGATTCAAGATAACCCTCAACCCCCGTGATCTGGCCGGCCACAAATAAATTAGGCCTGTTTTTAAATTGATAGGTGTTGCTCAATAATTCCGGGGAATTTATGTAGGTATTTCTATGCATAACACCAAATCTTACAAACTCCGCATTTTCCAAGCCCGGTATCATTCCAAATACCCTTTGCTGTTCCCCCCACTTTAGATGAGTCTGAAAACCAACTAAATTATAAAGTGTACCGGCCCCATTATCCTGTCTTAGCTGCACCACCGCATAAGGTCGTCTTCCGGTGGATGGATCAACCAAGCCCACCGGCTTCAAAGGACCATACCGCATGGTATCCTCGCCTCGTGATGCCATAACCTCAATGGGCATGCAACCCTCAAAGTTTATTTCCTTTTCAAACTCTCGCTTTGGAGCTCGCTCAGCATTAGATAATTCCTCCCGAAACCTGATATACTCATCTTTTTCCATCGGACAATTAATATAATCTCCATCACCCTTGTCATATCTGGAGGAAAAAAAGGCTCTTTCCATATTGATGGATTCCTTTACTACAATAGGTGCCATTGCATCATAAAAATAGAGGTATTCCTGCCCTGTGAGACCAGAAATAGCTGTCTCCATAGCCTTAGATGTCAATGGTCCGGTAGCCAGTATAGAAATACCTTGATCCGGTATACTTTTTACTTCTTGCCGGATAACTTCTATCAATGGATGATTCTCCAAAATGCTGGTCACTTCTCTGGAAAAAAAATCTCGGTCTACTGCCAAGGCACCTCCTGCAGGCACTTTATTTCTGTCTGCACAGGCCATAATCAATGAGTTCATATTTCTCATTTCTTCCTTTAACAAACCTACGGCATTTTCCAAAGCTGCTGCTCTAAAAGAATTGCTGCATACCAACTCAGCAAAATCACCGGTATTATGAGCAGGAGTTGTTGCCTCCGGTCTCATTTCATAAAGTTTGACCCTGATACCCATCTGAGCCAATTGCCAGGCAGCTTCAGATCCTGCAAGTCCTGCTCCAACCACTGTAACTGAGTCCAAAATTATTCCCCTTTTTATAAAAATATCCAATCAAATACCCGAGAATCATTCCTTCTTTTTGCTGACAGATTTGGTTTTGGATGCTTTTTTTACTGCTACAGGTTTTTTGCCGGTTTTTTTTATGTCAGCAGCATTTAATTTCTTTTCCTTCTCTTCTGTTTCCGGCTTGACAACAATTCCTGATTTTGAACAATCCGGGGTTATGCATTTGGTTTCTTCAACGCCCTTGATTTTCTTGTATACCAAAATACCCCCACATTCAGGACATTTATCCTGACTTGGCCTGTCCCAGAGGATAAATTCACATTGGGGATAACGATTACAGCCATAAAACGGTCTGCCCTTCTTACTTCTCCTTAAAACAAGCTCCCCCTCACATTGGGGACAGAAAACTCCGGTCGGCTCCAACAAAGGCTTGGTAAAACGACACTCTGGAAATCCCGGACAAGCAAGGAACTTACCATAACGACCCATTTTAATAACTAGATTGCGCTGACAATTATCACATAATTCATCAGTAACCTCAGGAGCTACATCAACCTTACCAATTTCCAGCTCAGCCTTGGTCAGTGTTTCTTTAAATGGAATGTAGAACTCCTGTAGAACCCCATCCCAACCTAGACCACCATCTTCCACCTCATCAAGCTTCTCCTCCATAGATGCTGTAAAGGCAACATCTATAATATCTATAAAATATTCCTTCAACAGATTTACCACTATAATTCCTAGTTCTGTAGGGAAAAACTGTTTTTTTTCCTTGACCACATACCCTCTTTTTTGGATTGTTTCAACAATGGGAGCATAGGTACTGGGTCTTCCTATCCCTTTTTCTTCTAAAGCCTTAATTAAGGTTGCATCTGTGTACCTTGGCGGATGCACAGTAAAGTGTTGCTTAGGCAACAGCAACTTGTCCTCAAGTTTTTCCTTTTCCTCCATTGGTGGCAAGACTCTTGATTCATCTTCTTCTTGGCTATCATCACTGGATTCTGTATAAACCTTCATAAATCCGGGAAATTTAATTATTGAACCGGGTGCACGAAATAAATATATGCCGGCACTAATATCCACTGTTGTAGTATCCATAACTGCCGGGCTCATTTGACTGGCTATGAAACGCTCCCAAATCAGCTTGTAAAGCTTAAATTGATCCTTTGAAAGAAACGCTTTTATGGAATCAGGATCTTTTACCACTGTGGCAGGTCTTATAGCTTCATGGGCATCCTGTATTTTTGTCTTTGACTTATTCACCCTGGCTTTTGCCGATAAATAGTCTTTTCCGAAGCGCTGTTCAATTAATTCCAGTGCTTCTTGTCTTGCAGAGTCGGAAACCCTAGTAGAGTCAGTTCTAATATAGGTTACTAATCCCACAGGACCTTCCTTGCCCAAATCAATACCTTCATATATCTGCTGGGCAATCATCATAGTCTTTTTAGCTGTGAAATTCAGCTTCCGATAAGCCTCCTGCTGTAAACTGCTGGTAATAAAAGGAACCGGAGGCTGTCTAAGCTTTTCCTTGCGAGATATTTTTTCTATGAAATATTCCTTACCCTTAAGATTATTAAGGATTGAGTCCATCTTTTCCTTGTTTGGTATCTCTGCTTTAACAGAGCCAACCTTATAAAGCTTGGCCTCAAATTCACTGCCCTTTTTAGTTGCCAGCTGAGCGATTAATGTCCAGTATTCTTTGGGAATAAAGGCATCAATCTCTTCCTCCCGATCAACAATTAATCGAACTGCCACTGATTGAACTCGGCCGGCACTTAATCCCTTTTTTACCTTTTTCCACAGCAAGGGACTCAGATTATAACCCACAAGCCTATCCAATATTCTTCTTGCCTGTTGAGCGTAAACCCTTTTGCTATCAATTGGACGTGGATTTTTAACTGCATTTTGAATTGCAGTTTTTGTAATTTCATTGAACTCTATCCTGCAGCTAGCCTCCGGATCCAAATCCAAGAGGTGTTGCAAATGCCAAGCTATAGCTTCCCCCTCACGGTCAGGGTCAGAAGCCAGTAAAATTCTGTCTGCTTTTTTGGCTGCAGTACGTAACTCCTTTATAATATCTCCTTTCCCCCTAATGGAGATATATTTAGGTAAAAACCCTTTTTCAGGCTCTACTCCAAGCTGACTTTTTGGCAAATCCCGCAAATGACCCATAGACGCTTTTACAAAAAATTTATTACCTAAAAATTTTCCAATACTTTTAGCTTTAGCAGGAGATTCTACAATAACTAATGTCTTTCCCAAAACTACACCTCATGTAATTCCCCATATTCATGAATATAGCTTTCTGTAATATGGTATTTAGTATTTTTTCACATATTTGCTACTGTTTTTCTTGCAATTCATTCTTATTAAATCTTTATTCAATACAACCCTAACACAAATTACCTTTGGCAGACATGGTATTTTCTTCCATTTATTTGCTTGATTATCCCACTCACCTCTAAAAAAGTCAAAGCCGCCATAGCCTTATTAGCTGCCATACCTGAATGCTCTACAAGCTCTTCGAATCCCAAAACCCCCGATAGGATCAATTTTATTATTATTTGTTGATCTGAATCAAGGGACTTGTGAGATAAATCTTTTTTCTTAACGCTACTGTTAAACTCAATATTCAGTTCTTCTAAAATATCCTGCCCATTTTGCACCGGCATTGCACCCTGTTGGATCAGGCTATTGGTTCCTCTGCTTAGCTCTGAATTTATATTACCTGGAACTGCCATAACGTCCCTGCCCTGATCTAAGGCAAAATCAACCGTGATTAACGCCCCGCTCTTAACTGCAGCCTCAACCACAACCACAATCCTTGAAAGACCACTTATTATCCGATTTCTATAAGGAAAATGCCATGATTCAGGCTTCATCCCCAAAGGAAATTCACTTACTGCTGCTCCGGAAATTCCTATCTTCTCCTTAAGGGATATATTGCTCTTTGGGTAGGGAATATCTAATCCGCAGCCCAAAACAGCAATTGTTTTTCCACCTGCAGAAAGGGCACCTCCATGAGCAGCAGCATCAATACCCATAGCCAAACCACTAACTACCACAACCCCTGAACCGGCAATTTCTGAGGCAAGATCTCTTGCAACTGAAACACCATAAGGGCTAGCCTTTCTTGAACCTACGATAGCTACAGTCGGCTTATCTTTTAAATCCAGCTTTCCTTTTAAAAAAAGGCCTGGGGGAGGTTGAGAAATATTTTTCAATATTTCCGGGTAATCATCGTCAGAAAAACAGGAATAGCCAAAGCCCTTGTTTTCTAAAAAGCTCATTTCTGCCTCTGGATTAACACCCAGTCGTCTTAAAAAAAGTTCCCGGGCAACTTCAGAAGTTAATCCTCCTATGGAAATAAGTTGTTTTTCATTGGCATTCCAAGCAGCCTGAGGAGAGCCAAAACGCTCAACCAGTTGCCAGAATCGACCTGCCATTCCGGGCAGGGTAATCTGCCATCCCAAATAAAACAACCTTTGATCCAGCACAGGACCACACCTTCAATATATTTTCCGGATAGATAAAGTGCAAGGTAACCAAGTATCATACATGCAATATCAGCTGTCAATAAATCCTTCTATTTCAATAATATCTCCATCTTCAACCCTGTCAGTATAGCCGGCCTTTTTGCCATTAATCAGTAATTTTATTTTAGAGCCTCCAGCAAGTCTAAGTTTCTCGATTTCTATATGATTGAAAATATCAATAAACATATACTCTTTTCTTCCAGTCAATTGATATTCCTCACCATTTATTTTTACTGTAATATTCTTTTCAAAAATAGCCTGTCCGGAGAAAGGAGCCTCCTGGAAATTAGTCAAAGTGTCCTTGACCTTAACAGCCGTCATACTACCTTCCTCATACTTGGCGGCTGTCACTATTTCTACTCGATCTCCCTCAGATATTTCACGGGATAAATCCACCTCACAACCATTCACTAAACATGCCGCTGCAGAATAATCAGCCATAAGGCTGTCCACTGTGATTTCGGCATCAAGACCCCGAATTGCTTTTTGAATAACAATTCTGTCCCCATTGTTCAAAACTGACTTTAAGCTTGCCTGCTGATCATTAATTAAAATCTTTGCCGGCTCACTCAGTTCCCCAAAGAAAACCTGTCTTTCATTATTAAGATAAAAACGAAGATCCTTACCGGTCCTTCCGACCAAATCACCAATATTGTAGTCAATCCGTCCCAAAGCATCAAAAACTGTAAGCTCCCGAGAATTAAAAAGCTTATACTCGTTGCCATTAATATTTACAGTTATAAAATTCTGACCAAGATTATCAATTGCCACCTGGGCAATACCAACAACTGTGACTCCTTCAGGGCCACTTAACTCATTCTCATCTGTAATTATTCCCGGAATAGCATTCCTGCTTTTTAAACCTACCCGGTCTGCTGAAAGACCTAGTTTGGCAGCAATTTTCTCAGTAAATTTTGGCACCTGACCACCGCCACCAACACATAAAACTGATTTTGGCCTTTTGTTACCATTTAATCGAATGATTTCCTGAGATATTTTATCTGTGATTTCTTCGAGAAACGGGTCCAGTTCCTCAAGTAATTGCTTACAGCTGACAGTTTTTTCATTTCCCAATATATCCTTGAAACTGATGTCATTTCCCCTGTATATCTCTCTTTTGATATAATCTGCAGTATTAAAGTCTGCCAAGCATAAATCAGACAATGCTTCAGTAATTTCATCACCGGCTATGGGAACCATCCCATAGGCAACAATTGAACCATCCTTAGCTATGGCAATATCTGATGTACCTGCACCTATATCAAGTAGGGCAATGTTTAATAAACGAAAAGATTCCGGTACAATTGCCCTGGATGCAGCAATAGGCTCCAAGGTTAGGCTTATAGGATATAAGTCAACTTTTTCCAGCACTGAATTAAGACTATTTACTACTGAATTTGGCAAAAAAGTTGCTAAGATGTCTACTGCAATTTTTTTGCCGGAGTGACCCAATAAATTAGTAATTGTGTAGCCATTTAAATAATAATTTACCACTGTATAACCAACACACAGGTATACCTCTTCTTCCCCTGCTGTTTTTTCCTCCTTCAAAAGCTGGTAAGCACTCTTTACAGCCTCCATTTCAAGAGTTTTGCAAACAGTCGGCTCAATCTCTGAATCTTCGTCTATTTCTTTTTCATAATGAGCGGAAATAGTTTTTAAAGACCTACCTGCAGCTGCAATTGAAACCTCTCTCAAAGAAAAGCCGATTTTTTCCTCAAGCTCGTTTTTAATTTTTTTTACTGCCTGAGCAACCTTCAGGACATCATGTATTTGACCGTCAAATACCGCCCTGCTTTGATGCTCAGTAATGCTTTGAGCTACAATTTTCAGGTTTTCCTCCTCAATCTGGGCAATTATACCGATTACTGTTCTGGTGCCGATATCAAGAGCAAAAACAAATTTATCTGTTTTCATTAACATGGGAACACTCCCTGTAATAATTATTTCTCTTCAGATTCTATGGGATATATTTTTTCCCTTTTTTCAATAAAAATATATCCCTCTATTACACCTATAATTCTATCTTAATAACTCTGTTTCTATCATCAAGAATAAGAACAACATTATCTCCCGGATCTATGTCCTCAAGACCTCTGACCAGATCATTCTCCAACACTTCAACTGTGCTGAGCAAATCATACATCTCAACATTATCATTATTTCTATTCTCTATTTCAATTCTTTCAACCCCGACTGTCCTTACATAGTTAACCACACCTTCAACAAAGCTGGTCCCGATAAGTTCAATTCTGGTAATCTCATCATCCAGATTGAAGGTTAATCTAACCTCTAAACCCTTATAAACATCTCTTAGTCTCTTGGTATTGCCATTTTCTATAACCGTAACCCTATCGGCAAGAAAATAAACCTCCTCATCCTCGCCAGCTTTCTTTATTTCAATTCTCTTACTTGAGGAGCTGAAATATGTCACCTCTCCCTCCAGCTGAGATGTGCCGAAAACATCGATTCTTATAACGTTTTCTTCCTCATCGAGAGTTATCTGAAGATACATATTTTCCTCTATATCGGAAATATTCAGATCATCACTGCCCTGTCTGATATCTGTATCACTTCCGAAATAATAGCTCAGACTTCGATTATTATCATCGATAATATCCATAATCCACTGAGAACCGGTTCTTTCTATATAGACAACCTCTCCTGAGACATAGGTATTCCCAATTACCTTATCAATATCAATCCGGGTAATATCACCACTTCCGTTTAAGGTCAAGGAAACATCCATTCCCTTAAGCAGATAATTCAGACTTTTACTTTCACCATCCTCAGCTATGGTCAAATTCTTGGCAAAATAATACCTGCCTTGAGTACCATTATCTGTTATTATCTCCAGCATTCTTTCATTGCCTATAGGCTGAATATAAAAAATCTTGCCCTCCAAATCCTCTTGATTTACGTCAGTATCATCTAAAATATCAATTCTGGTTACTTCCTCATCCGTATTTAAATCAAGCTTTACATACATATCTTTTTCAAGATAACTCAGGCTCCTGCTTGTAGAATTTTCCCTTACCAGCACATCCTCATTCAGATAATATGTTTTAAGATCTCCATTGCTTTGCTTTATTCTTATTTTTTCTGTCCCTGAAAGGGCTAGATAATCAACTGTTCCCTCCACTGAATAACCTGCCATAATTTCGATTCTGGAAACTTTAAGGTCACTGTTCAGATAAAGTCTTACCCAGTCACCATCTTCTATACTGTTTAAGGTGCGAGAAGTGCTTCCTTCAAAAACACTTAGCACATCACTGATATAATATGTCTTTTCTTCGCCGTCACTTTTCTCAATTCTGATTTTTCTGCTGTCATTCCAAATCCCGGTAACCTGACCTTCCAAAACATCCTCACCAATTATTTCAACATTTCTGACCTCTCCATTGCTGTCAAGAGTCAGCTTAACCCACATTCCAATATTGATATCCGTAATTTCATCATTTGAGCTTAATCCATCTACCCTGACACTATCAGACATACTGTAGGTATGGCTTTCCTCATCATTATCCTTTATTACAATTCTTTTTTCTCCAGATATTCTGATAGAAGATACCCGACCTTCCAAATCATTTGCTGAATCAATACCCACCTTAATCTCTTTGACTTTACCATAGCTATCCAGGATTATTTCAATATAGTCTCCATTATTTAAATCATCCAAGAAAACTCTTTCTCCATCATTATCAGTAATCCGTGGATTGTTTATTACATCAAAAATGCTGGACTTGTCATCATCGTCCTTAAGAGAAATCTGATAATCATTAACACTTTGAACTGAGCCAAATACTTTTTTTGTATCATCAATAATATTCACCGAGACAACTTCATTTCCTGATTTATTCAATTCAACATAATTTCCCTTTGACAAAAAACCATAATTACTGGGATAACCCTTGTAAGATACGGGGGTTCTGCTTGCAACCTGCTGAACATCGCCATATTCAAGATGTACTGTAAAATAATCCAGATACTTATTGACAATATATCCCTTAGCTCCATCTCCTAAAGGGATTACCGGTAAAATATTCTTTTCTGTTTGATTGACTATCATTACGCACCTGTCTGTTGCATCTAAAACAAGCTTTACCACATCCCCCTGCGTGGTATCACCGGGATATGTTTTAACCCCTTTCCTGTAAACAAGCTTTACCATTCCAAGGTCAAAACTTTTGTTTTCCCCGTTACCTAAGTCTATACTGATGATTTTATTAAGCCAATCTATATCCTTCACAGTTCCTGAAAGCATTCTCCCGGAAAAAGCATTAATTCTGCCACTTTCCACCATTCTAACCAGGATACTTGACATTTCAGCTCTTGAAAGACTTTTTTCCGGAGCAAATACATTTCCCGGCAAACCTACCAGAATGCCCTGATCGACTGCACCGGCCAGCAAAGATCTGTCTGCTTGGGGGACTAGACTGATATCTGCAAAGTTAAGAGCATTTCCGTCACCACTTAATCTCAAAGCTTTTGCTATCCAAGTAGCCAGCTCTATCCTTGATGCCGGCTGGTTGAATTTTGTCTCAGCTATATCTGCCTTATTAATAAGACCTTTTTCAGCTGCCAAAGCAATATATTCCTTGAATCCTGGCCAGATATCTGTAGGAAAGACAATGCCGGGAGCAAAGCTGTTTGTCGTTTTGTCCCAGCCCAAACTTTTTCCTATCACCAGCAATGCCTCAGCTTTACTCAAACTCTGTTCAGGTTTAAATTCACCTTCGGGATAACCCTTCATTAGCTGAAATGCAGCACATTGAGCAATATTTTCCGCTGCCCAATGCCCTGTAGCATCAGAAAACTCAAAGCTGTCTGAGGCCAGAGCACTTGTGCTGGACATAACTATAATATAAATCGACAAAAAAATTACCGATGCTTTTATAAATTTTAAAAATATACTTTTTTTCATTGTTTTTTCTCCCCCAATAAAAAAATTGTATCATTACTCCCGATAATAATCAGTTTAATTATATCTTTTCCGATAGAAAATTAAAAATCTTTATTATTATAAAAAAATAACCCTTGCTACTATGGTATACTGAAAAAAAAATTAGGGGGAGCAATTTTGAATTATCTACAAACTATATTGCTGGTAATAGTAGGCAGCTTTTTTACCTTTGGAGGAATCTACATTTTCTGGGGCTCCAGAAAATATAAGGACTCCGTAGATATACGAGAAAGAAGGGGAAACCTTGCCGGCTCTATATTTCTTTTTATTATTGGGATAACCCTGCTAACCTGGGGAGCCTTTATCGGGTACTCCATTGTGACTTCAAAATCAGGCCAGATTGTCGATAAAATACCCGGCAATACAAAAACAACGACCTCAGTTGTAGATAATGAAGAAAGCAAGGAGCAACCTGAAAAAACACCGCCCTCGGAAGTGCAACAACTAACCTTAAAAGATGATGCTGAAAAATCCGTTGAAGCCTTTAACCAGATTCAGAAGAAATTTGATGATATTATTGAAGGGTATCAAACTGAGCTTTTAAACATCAACAAAGGGACCATAGAGCTGAGCGGATCCTACGATGTAGACAAGCTAAGTCAAGAGCTATCCAGTTTAATCAAGGACTTAAACAACCTGGAGGTACCGGAACAGTACACCCATTACCAGGAGCTGATGCTTGATTCAATGCTTTATCTACACAGCTCCCTTGGAGATTTAAGAACCTGTATTGTGGATAAAAAATTCAACCTTTTTAATCAATCCCAGGATTTTTTCAAAAAAGCTGTTGAATTAAACAAAATTGCCAATATTGGTATCAAGAACCAGGCTACCTCCGAGGGTTACAACCCTGATTAATCGGACTTTAACCCAAATCATCCCATTTAAGGATTGCGTCCTCCAGTAATATCCGGGTACTTCTATAGCTGTTTATTTTATCACTTTCATCTATATATCCAATGGGAATACCTAGGGCAAGTTTTTTGCTGCTAGGTATTCCCATTGCCTCTCTTACTAAATCCGGATATACACCGGCCATAGCCATGGGACATGTTCCCAAACCAAATCCATAGGCTGCCAGCATGAGGCTTTGGGCAAATATGCCCAAATCAAATAAGGACCAAGGAGAAAGCTCCTGATCTAGAAAAAGAAAAATAACCTGGGGAGCTTGAAAAAACTCTGTTCCTCTTAACTGAAAATTATCTCTGGCAGCCTTATCCTCCCTTTTTATATCAAGAAGCTTATATAGTTTTTTCCCATTTTCAAAATAATGATTTTTATTTTTTTCCGGCCAAAAGTCAGGAAAGGGAAAATCAGGAGATGCTGATACGCCTGCCTTTGCAGACTCTACATAGCTATTTCTGATTTCCTCGAGTTTTGCACCACCTGCAACAGCAAACTCCCAGGGCTGTGTATTGCCCCAGGATGGCGAAGAAAGTGCCAGATTCAAAACTTTTTCCAGAACAACTCTTTCAACCGGCATCTTTTTGTAGGCTCTTACACTGTACCTTCCCGAAATATAGTCAGAAATACTCATTATTTATAACCTCCTAATATTAGCACACTCTATGTTTAAGAAATATTTCCTGATATTCCTCCTGTATATTATTTGCAACATAATAGTCAAAAAGGAAATCCAGCTGTTTTTTAGTTAGGCATAGTCCTTGGAAAACAACCAATCGGTTTAGGCTTATTTTGACCCAACCATTTTTCTCCAAGGTCAGTTCACCATTCAGCTTTGAATCTATATTGAGATTCATCTCATATTTACTCTCTGCAATTAGCATATCTGCCAGAACAATATGGTCGTAAAAGGTGCTCTCATAAAACAAACCCAGTGGAGAAAGCCAGCCATCTACCTCCTTCAGATCATCATTGTATGACTTGATTTCAACCTTTGCTTTATCGGATAGTTTCATTGACCTTTCCCCCAGTATTAATTGTCAGCCAAAAGCTCTACAATCATTTCTATTTCAACTGAAGCACCCAAGGGTAGCTCACTGACTCCTACAGCAGAACGGGCATGTCTGCCCGCTTCACCAAAAACCTCAATTAAAAATTCAGAAGCACCGTTGATTACCGCCGGTTGATTGGTAAAGCCTAATCCACTGTTAACATAGCCGGTAATTTTTATGATTTTTCTTATTTTATCAAGGTTGCCAATTAATCCTTTGATTGCTGCCAGACAGTTCACCACAGCTATCCTGGCAGCCTGGTAGCCTTCCTCCAATGAGATATCCTCCCCCAGTTTGCCTTGAGAAATCAGTTTTCCATTGACAATAGGTAGCTGTCCCGAGGTGTATATGTAATCACCACTCCTGACTGCAGATATATAGGCCGCCAAAGGTTTTGCCGGCAGGGGCAAAATAATCTTCATTTTTTTAAGATTTTCCTCATACACCTTAAATCATCTCCAATTCTAATCTAAATATTATCCATATATGCAAAATATGCAAAGTCTTTTATTATAAGAAGTGTTGCTGTAGAAAATATTCCCTACTTATCTATCCCCGGCCAATACTGTGCTTCAGGAAAATCAAGGTCAAACAGGCTCAAAACCCTGTATACTGTATGATTAATTAAATCATCAACTGTCTGGGGCTTTAAATAAAATGCCGGTAAAGGAGGCATTATTACAGCGCCTGCCTGAGAAAGCCTCAACATATTTTCTAAGTGAATATTTGTTAATGGTGTTTCTCTGGGCATCAATATAAGCCTTCTTCTCTCCTTTAAAGCTACATCTGCCACCCGGGCAACCAGACTCTCAGAAAAACCATTGGCAATAGCTGATAAGGTCTTCATGCTACAAGGTGCAACAATCATCCCATCCCACTTAAAAGAACCACTTGAGATAACAGCTCCCAATTCAGTATTTCCATAATAGTGGGAGGCCAACCTCTTAATTTTTTTACAATCATAGCCGGTCTCTGAAGCAATCGCTGCCTCTCCCCACTTGCTAATAATTAAGTGAGTTTCAATCTTTTTTTCCAGTAGCCTTTCCAGCAGCCTAATGCCATAAATAGACCCCGAGGCTCCGGTAATAGCAACTATCAACCTCATCATGGAATATTCCCTACCTGTCTATACATAATAATTTATCGCAAAAAAACAAAAAAACCAGCAACTCTCCGCTAGTTTATGATACTAATATAGATTCCTTTGTGTCAAGATACAGAAAAAATCAGGCTGATGGGGCTCTTTGCAATATTATAATAATTACGTAGAAGCTTTATTAGAACTCCTACGTAAAAAATACAGAATTATAATAACCTTGAAAAGCTATTTATTTTCTGCTTTCTTTTTTATTTTCTGTGAGCAGGGTGATTTCACTGATATCTTTATTCTCCAACTGATCCCCTGCATCCTTAGTCAATTGAATTATTAAGGGCTCATCCTCAAGAAAGCCCTCCGGTAATCCTGAGAGCTGTTCAATATCCACACTGGATATTGGCAGGCTGTTCAGAA
>JAAXTT010000067.1:454-7826 GCA_013336365.1 Peptococcaceae bacterium | reverse complement strand
GGTTGCAGCCCCATTCTCCAAAAACTCCTGAAAAATTCCTGCCCTTAAAAAGTTAAGATATTCTTTGTCCTCAGCAAAATAAACCTCAATATCCCGGTTGATTTCCTGCCACTCCTCCCTTGAAGAGAGCAGAGAATATATCCTATGTCTTAATGCAGTTCTGCACAAATCACTGCCCGGTATTGAAAAAATAGTCCCCACATCAAAAACCGAGCCTCCCGAGGTGGTTTTGCATATTATCCAGTCTGGATTGTCCCGGGAAAAATAAAGCTCCTGAACAGAGCCCTTATAATCAGGAGCGCTGTCTTTGGGCAAGGATACCTGGTTACTGCTCTTCAAGGATAATCACCTCATTCTAATATGATAGGTCCAGTTGATAATATGGCTTACAGGCCGAAACGCTTATATATAGCATCCACTTGACCCAGATGATAGTTATAATCAAACAAACTGTTTATTTCTTCCTCGCCAACCAATCCCCTTATTTCTTGATCCTGGAGGATCAGCTCTCTAAACTGCAGCTTCTCCCGCCAAGCCCTCATGGCATTCCTTTGTACAAGCTCATAAGCGCTTTCTCTGGAAATTCCCTTGTTTACAAGAGTCAGGAGAACTCTCTGGGAGAAAAGCAGTCCCCCGGTTTTTTCGATATTTTCCATCATATTTTCAGGATATACCAATAGATTTTTAATAAGATTGGTAAATTTCACCAACATGTAATCCAAGGTTATTGTGCTGTCAGGTAGAATAACTCTTTCCACTGACGAATGGGAGATATCTCTTTCATTCCACAAGGCCACATTTTCCATTGCTGCCAATGAATTGCCCCTAAGAAGACGGGCCATGCCGGTTATTCTCTCTGAGATAATCGGATTGCGTTTATGGGGCATTGCTGAGGAACCCTTTTGTCCTTTGGCAAAAAACTCCTCCACTTCCAAGATCTCTGTCCGCTGAAGACCGCGAATCTCAGTTGAAAACTTCTCTAAAGAGCTGCCAATCACTGCAATGGTGGTAAGAAATTCCGCATGTCTGTCCCTCTGGACAACCTGAGTGGATAGAGGTGCCGGATTCAAGCCCATTTTTTTACAGACATACTCCTCCACAAAGGGATCGATATTGGCATAGGTACCAACAGCGCCGGATATTTTTCCGGTACTTACAGTATCCACTGCTCTTTTCATTCTTTCAAGATTACGCTGAGTCTCTGCCATCCAAAGCAGCATCTTTAGCCCAAAGGTTATTGGCTCTGCGTGGACACCGTGAGTCCGCCCCATCATTATGGTGTTTCTGTGCTCAACTGCCTTGTCCTTCAAGGCCTCGATAAGCTCCTGAAGCCTGACCAAAATAGCATCCCCGGCCTCCTTCATCTGAGCTGCCAGAGCAGTATCCAAAACATCTGATGAGGTTAAGCCCATATGTACATACTTGGAATCATCTCCCACATACTCTGCAACACAGGTTAGAAAGGCAATAACATCGTGGTTGGTAACCTCTTCGATTTCATTGATTCTTATTACTGAAAAATCAGCCTTTTCTCGAATAGTTTTTACTGCCTCTCCGGGAATCAGCCCCAATTCACCCATTGCTTCGCAGGCATTGATCTCTACCTCAAGCCATTTGCGATACTTGTTTTCCTCAGACCAAATCTTTCCCATTTCGGGCAGGGTATAACGCTCAATCATTTAATAAATTCCTCCTATTAAATCCCTTAAAGTAAAAATATCAGCAGGGTTTTTCAGCTGTCCTTATTTTTTTGTTCTTAAATATTCCTCTATCCCAAGGGTTTTCAGGCTACGGTCTTTTTTCTCCACACCCTCAGCTAAGCCTCTTTTATATTCCTCTATTCTTTTTCTTAAACTCTCATCCTTAACTGCTAAAATCTGGGCAGCAAGAATACCTGCATTTTTAGCGCCATTAATTGCCACAGCTGCTACCGGGATACCTGCCGGCATCTGAACAATAGCGTAAAGGGCATCCACACCCTCCAAAGCACCTGTCCTGATAGGAACCCCGATTACCGGCAAGGCGGTATATGCCGCAATAACACCGGGAAGATGGGCGGCACCTCCCGCACCGGCAATAATAACCTGAAGTCCATTGGCAATTGCCTCCTTAGCATAGCTGGAGGATTTTTCCGGTGCCCTGTGAGCTGAGGAAATAACCAATTCATAGCCAACACCCAGCTGATCAAGTATTTCTGCAGCCTCCCTCATAACAGGAAGATCAGAATCACTGCCCATAACAATTCCTACCAAAACCTTATCCATAATTAATCCTCCCAGAATAAAATTATCAATTTTAATTATAGCAGGAACACTAAATAATATGCTGAAAATAAAAAATCAGGCACTACAAGCTCTTCTTCCAAAAGATGCCTGCCGCCTGGGCTTATACCCTTACCAGACTAGTCGAATAAAGACGCCTATACCCCTTCGTTACTGCCTTCCGGGGTAACCAAATGCCATAGTGCAGAACCCTAAGGCATATTTTTCCAAGCCAATTGTATCATAACAACCGGCAATATGGCTGTCAATATTGGTTAATAGCAGGATTAGCCAAGTATATTATATATCTAAATCATCTTCTCCATATGCAGCCATATTTTATAAGACCCATCAAAATTATAAAATACCGGAACCTTTCTGGTAATAGTAAAGCCATTTTTTTTATAGCAGTTTACTGCCCTCTGGTTGGCCTCTCTTACTGAAACCCAGAGAAATTTTATCGCCAAATCCTCTTTGGCTATTTCAATCATTGCCTTCATCGCCTTGCTGCCCAGCCCCATTCCCCAAAGCTGGGGTTCTCCTATTAAAAGACCGAGCTCTGCAGTGCCATTCCGTTGATTTATCTTTTCCAGCCAGACAGTCCCTACTTTTTTATTGTTACACAAAATCATTTTTAAATAATAATCCGCATCCCGTCCTGAATTGGAACTAAAATTACTGGGACGAACTATGGTTTGAAACATATTTGTATCCATCTTATCAAACCATTTCTCCCACAGCCTGGCATCCTCAGGAACATAATCAATTAACTCAATCTTGCTGTTCTGCTGCATCCTTCCCTCATCTATAGCCAAAAACTCACTCATCAGAGAAGACTCTCGGCCCTTTAACGCCAGCTCCCTCACTCGAACCTCCAGACGCTGATCAGAAAAAAGAGAACCCAAAGGGAATAAAACCAGCCAGCCCGGTTTGTTCACCGACCTTATCCTTAAATTAAGCTCTCCGGCCTTATCCCCTACCTCTGCATTATTCTCAGGCTTATCGGTTTCTGCTGCACCCTTATAGTAAATTCTTAAAAAATTATGTAACGGGTGGCTGGTAAACCTGGTAATAAATGCCTTCTGAGGCATACCCACCTGATAAGCCCATTTTCTGTTGTTATCCACCAGAAGCAGTCCGGATTTCTCCGGAAAAACTAGATCCGCCTTTCTGGTGTTTCTCCCCAAAGGAAAGCTACCGTGAATAATGGCCCCTGAATCGGTAATCTCCTGTAAAATATTCAATATTGAAGAGGTATCCCATATTTCTGCCATTATGTTGGCACAATAAGGGAAAATTTGACCCAGCTTCCGGTCAAAGATATCTACATCATTAACGATAATCTCCTCCTCGGGTGACCAGATATATACCACTAAAATTGAACCCTTTGATTTAATATTTATTCCTTAGAAATCAGAATATTCCTTCATTTATTTTTATTAACTATTATCCGGTAATCTACTGAATTTTAAAGGCAATTAAATATTTTTTATCTTCAACACTCTCATTGCGTTGAATACTGCAATCAAGGCCACACCCACATCTGCGAATACTGCCTCCCAAAGAGATGCCAGTCCACCTGCCCCAAGGATCATAACAATGGCCTTTACCACAAAGGCAAAGATAATATTCTGCCACACTATGCTTTTGGTTCTTTTTGAAATCTTAATGGCACTGACAATTTTTGAAGGCTCATCGGTCATAATAACAATATCTGCGGCTTCAATAGCTGCATCAGAGCCCATTCCCCCCATTGCCATACCTACATCGGCTTTTGTCAGAGCAGGGGCATCATTAATGCCATCTCCGATATAGATTAATTTTCCCTTCCTGCTTTTTTGCATCTCCAGAATTTCCAATATCTCAACCTTTTGGTCAGGAAGAAGCTCTGTATAAACCTCATCCAGACCCAGCTCTCTTCCTAAGGTTTCCCCATAGATCTTCCTGTCACCGGTCAACATAACCAGCTTCTTAACTCCCATTTCTCTAAGCTGCAGAATAGTAGCTTTAGAATCCTCCTTAACTTCATCCGATATCACTATATAGCCTGCATAAATACCATCAATAGCTATATAAACAATAACTCCCAGTTCATCTGCCTCACTAAATTCAATGTCCTCATTAGCCATTAGCTTGGAATTTCCAACTAAAATCTCTTGTCCCTTAATTCTTGCTTTGATTCCATAGCCTGACAGTTCATCGTACTCCTCAACCTGATTACTTATAGCCTTACCATATTCTCTTATAATAGAGGCGGCTATAGGATGGGTTGAATAGCTCTCAGCATGTGCCGCCAGCTCCAGCAGCTTTGCTTCACTAACCTTCCCCGGAGCATATACCCCGGTTACCTTGAATATTCCCTTGCTCAAGGTTCCGGTCTTGTCAAAAACCACAATCTCAACATTGTTCAGAGCCTCAAGGTAGTTGCTTCCTTTGATCAAAATCCCATTTCCGGAGGCACCCCCTATTCCCCCAAAAAATCCAAGGGGTATTGATATTACTAGGGCACAAGGACAGGAAACCACAAGAAATATCAAGGCACGGTATATCCAGTCAGAAAATAGGGCGTCTGCAACCAAAATTGGAGGCACCAGGGCAATGGCTAAGGCGAAAAACACCACCGCCGGAGTATAGTATCTGGCAAATTTGGTAATAAATTTTTCAGTCGGTGCTTTCTTAGCACCGGCATTCTCTACCAGATCTAAAATTTTAGAAACTGTAGATTCCTTAAATTCTTTCCTTACCTCAACAGTCAACAAACCATTTTTATTAATTGTTCCTGATAATATCTCTGATCCCGGCTCAACCTCTCTGGGCAAAGACTCCCCGGTTATTGCCGAGGTGTCCAGCATGGACCTGCCCTCTATTACTACCCCATCAAGGGGAACCTTTTCACCGGGTCGGATTATAATAATCTCTCCGATTTTAACCTGTTCCGGGGCTATTCTTTTAAAATCATTGCCAATCTTTATATTTGCATAGTCCGGCCTTATATCCATAAGTGCAGAAATTGAACGCCTTGAATGATTTACTGCCAGATTCTGAAAAAGCTCCCCTATTTGATAGAACAGCATCACCGCTACCCCTTCAGGGAATTGCTGGATAGCAAAAGCACCTACTGTTGCAATAGTCATCAAGAAATTCTCATCAAATACCTGACCTCGGAAAATATTTTTTACTGCCCTTAGTACCACCTCACCACCTACAAGTAGGTAGCTGACAACAAACAAACCAAGCTCGACATAAAAGCTAAAGTCAAACAGTAATGCAATCAAAAACAGCACTGCCCCAATTCCCAGAGGTAAAAATTCAGCTAGCTTGCTTTCTTCCTCCAAATCAGAAATTGCTTTCTCTTCGACAATCTTTATTCCTGATTCTATTTGCACAGCAATAAGAGAGGCCTCTGAAACTATCCTATCCAGGTCTCTTTTATGCTCAACCTCTATATTTAATTTTTTTGTTATAAAATCTACCGAGGCATGCCTTACCCCGTCAATATTCCTGACAGCCTTTTCAATCTTGGCTGCACAATTCGCACAATCCAGCCCTTTTAAAACAAGGATCTTTTCACCGGAAATATTCCGTACTGTTTTTTCCTTCACAATCACACCGGGCTCCAGCTTCTGAATAATGGCATTGGCCTTTTCAATAACCGCCGGTATGTTTCCATCAGCATGAACTCTGATTATAAGGGTCTTAGTGGTAAAATTGACAGTCGCTTGAGAAACCTCCTCAAGCCCATTAATCTGCTCTTCTATCTTATCGGCACAGTTTGCACAGTTTAAGCCTTCCAATATCAGCTCTTTCTTTATTGTTGAACTCATCTTTTAGGCTCCTATATTTTTATTCATTAATATGATTCAAACCCTGGTCAAAAATCTGTTTAACATGTTCATCATTCAAAGAGTAGAAAACAATCTTGCCCTCTTTTCTGTTTTTAACCAGCCTGGCCTGCCGCAACACCCTTAACTGATGGGAAATCGCCGATTGAGTCATATTAAGCAAATAAGCAATATCACAGACACACATTTCATTTTTAAATAAAGCGGATATAATCTTGATTCTTGTAGAATCACCGAATACCTTAAAAAATTCCGCCAAATCGTATAAATCCTCTTCCCTCGGCATAGTTAGCCGGACCCTTTCAACAACATCCTCATGAATTACATTACAGTCACATCTATCAGCTTCATGTCCTATTTCAAGCACCAATGCTATCTCCCTTCATATATCGATACTTGCTCAACTGTTCATATGTTATATTATAATCTACCATTTGCTGCTGTCAAGAATATCTTTAATTTATCCCGGCAACCTTCTCCCAATCGGTTTTTTGACCAAAAATAAGGCTTTTTATGAAAAAGCCTTATTTTCGAAACTTCTTCCTAAATAGCATTAATTGTTTCTGCATGGATAACAACATGATTTATGCTTATTAGATGACAGCACCTTGATTGTAAAATAATTCTATTCAGATGCTTGTTCACATGTTATTGTATAGCGAAAAACAAACACTCAATAAATCCTTTCACCGGATGTATGTGAAAAGAATAATCAATTTTTTAAAACTCGGTTTTTGTAGATATACTGTTCAAATCTTCATTTGACCTTTTCCTAAGGCTTTCCAGCAATGTGAGCTTTGCTTTTTTGTTTCTGTATAAAAAGAGCAGAGCCCATATACCCCTTTTGCGCTACTGGGCACAGGATATGGCTCTGCTTTTACAGTTGTTCTAAAAATAAAATTGAGATATTATGTTTCGTAATTGTTGTTATGTGAACTAAAACACCTCAGCAAATTGAGCTTTTAATAATATCAATCACTACAAAGATTATTTTGAGTTAAGAGATTTTTTCAATTGACTTAGAGATGATTAGTCTTTTTTCTGCCGGCAATACGTGAGCACGCAGAGAATAGTTGATCTCGATCTTGATATTATCTCTATTTCCACTTGCCCCAATATAATCATACTCCCACGAGTCCAAGCTATGAGGATTCTTCGTTTTTACATTTTTTATATAACCTTGAGACAGCATATAGCGATTGATAGCGCTATTTATTAATTCACGATGCTTCAGCATTTCTTCTCTGCTATTATTAATCAAATAGTCCA
>JAAXTT010000067.1:0-444 GCA_013336365.1 Peptococcaceae bacterium | reverse complement strand
GCCCGTGTGACCCGGGCAATCTATCTACGCCTATACGAAATCGCTCAAGAGCTTCCCATCCAGCTCCTGGCAGAGATTGTCCGCCTGGGCGAGCGTCTTTTTGCACTGGCCGATAGCATTGAAGCCCGGTAAGCCAAAGCACTGGCTCGAGTAGAGAATATTGGGCAGGCTTTTATATAAGTTCTGCTATTATTAATCAAATAGTCCATATCGATATCTACAGAAAGTCGGGGCAAATTGAAAATCGTCAAATTAATCGCTGTGCCACCTTTTAGGGCAAGGCTTTCTTTAAGGATCGGATTTGTATTTAGATACTCCAGTATATCTGCCAGTCTAGTTACTTTCTCAAGCGTGTCTCTAACAAAACCCAGTTCCTCTGCTTTTTTTCCAAGGTATATAACGTCATAACTAGACAAGAATATCACCCTCATGAATGTCGTCGCC
>JAAXTT010000177.1 GCA_013336365.1 Peptococcaceae bacterium | reverse complement strand
CCGATCTCTAGCATTAACTACTGGATTAGCTAAGTCAATCTTCCTCCCAGTTGGAGCCAGCATTCTTTCCAATACATCTCTTATATGCTCCTCAGAACGAAAACTTATTCCCGGGACTATCTTTTCCATGCCTAATTTTTCAATCCTGACCATATATCTGTTTGCTTTTATCTCTGTAACCTCAGGGTCATAAAAAAACGGCTCAATCGGACCATACCCTAAAAGGTCATTACCTAGCTCCTCCAATAAATGTTGAATCGAGGACTCACCGAGGGAAAACCCTTTTTCCAGCAGGGCCCTCAATAAAATACCTTTTAATTTTGACCTGACAATAGGGTCTCTGCTTTTCGTTTTCTCTTCCGGATTCAAAATATTACTTAATCCCATCTGAACGTAGCCCCGAATATCAAAATAATTGTCATCATTAAAAACCGATATATCCCTTGCTGAAATATTATCTTCCAGATTCACTGTATTTATTGAATCTGAGACAATAATATTGGCAAATCCCATTTTATCAGCCAGTTTTAATATCAACTCTTGGTCCAATAATCTCACCATCCCGGCTCTGTACCCGATTATTCAATGCCTGTAATGATTTAACATAATAATCCCTCTGGTTGTGTCTTGATATTAACTGCCGTCTATTGTTGTTTTCAATTACATTAATTGAATATGGCAATACCTCGGATATGTTAAATTCTTTATTGTTCTCCAAATCTGCTAAACGTATACCGCCAGGCATTCCTGCCTTATTCAATATATTAATACTTCTGCCCTTGCAGCCAAGCCTTGCTAAAAAACTAGTATTTTCTGGAAATTTATCAAGACTGTCTCGATCCGGTCTGATAACTGTAAAGATAATGTCAGCAACCAAAACAGCAATCCAGGTATTATTATTAATTGCCACCGGTGGACAATCTAGAATAATATAAGAATAATTTTCTTTTAATGTTTTTAATATTTTCAATACTAATGATGGATTCACCTCATCTACCTGATCATAATGAACAACCCCGGGAATTACCATAATCCCGGATGAATGACTAAATAAACCCTTGGCAATATCCTTTTGGTTATTTATATTCTTCCAATCCAAAATACTTACCAGACAATCTGTAGCGGATAATCCCAGCCTTCCTCTTACAGACCCATAACCATCCAGATCAATAATAACCACCATTCCTGGACTTGCCATAGATAGTACAGCGGCAAGATTAAGGGCTGCAGTTGTACCTCCATCTCCCACCGCAACACCTTGAAAAACAATTATTTTGCCATTTCCGGGCAATGCTTTGGGCAGTAAAGGTATGTTGTGTAAAAAAAGCGTGTCCTCCAAGATATCCTTTTGAGCAATATCCTTCCTGGAATGCCATAAAATAAACTCTTCAGACTCAACAGGATTTTTATTTGATTTTTTCGACTTAAATAACATTACTTAATCTCTCCTCCAGGCAATAAGCTGAACGAAAACTTCTTGCCGGTAACAATACCCTCTGCGATTTTTACTGATTCTTCTGAGGTAACTGCAATTACGTAAGTCTCCTTGGAATTAATGTCATTTTTCAGTTTTTGCGGAGTTTTTAAAACTATTGAATCCGGGACCACTGATTCAACTTTTACCATATCCTGACCATAAACTACCTCAGTAAAAACCTTTACATGATCTCCTTCAGCAACTCCTGAAAATCCTGAGGCAGTTCCTTCCGGCAAGTCAATAGCCTCCTTGCCCGGAGCAAGTTGATTCAGAATCGACCTCAAGCTATTATTGTCAAATGCCAAATGCAAATCCCTAACTACATCACCAGGAAATAATGTTCCTGAGACAACGGTCTTACCTGCAATTTCAGAAAAAGAAGAAAGTGCCCCTTTAGGTACTGCACTTTTCGGATAATTTTTAATCCGAACTGACTTTGAATCCAGTTCTTTTCCTATTGACACTTTTTCAGAAATTATCAATACCGGTACTGAAGGAATATTCAAATTCAAATAATACCAAATTAGATATCCTGCAATGCACGATATCAATAGTGCCAGTACTATGTGTATGTGTTTTTTTATTTTAAGCACACTTTTCTCCTTTTCAAACCCATATGAAGGTTCTACTGTCATTTACCTTTGCCTTCAGAGCATTTAACAAGGCATCCGCAGGACTATTTTTAATCACTATTTTGACATCTATACTATTGTCTGTAATTTTTTCCGCACTGCCCCTTATATCAATTCCCGCAATAATATTTTCTTTATCCATCTTAATATTATTAAACCAATACAGAGATGTTTTATACTCTACCGGATCAACTCCAGGCAGTATAACCAAAACCACTAATCGTTTTTCCTTTATTATTTTTTCAACCAACATAATATCCCCAGCAAAATCAATTACTGTGTAGCTTTGCTCTTTGACTAACTGTTTTATAATTTGCAGAAAATCATCGTCATTTTTTATTGCTAAATTCTTAGAGGGATCAACTGGAAAAATCTTTATATTTCCCTGCTCTATAGGATATCTGGAGCCGGGCACTCTCCAATCGGAAATCATCAATTCCTCATCGGACATATCAAGCCAAATAGCACCGGTGCTATCCTTTGAGGCACCTATATAAGCTGCTGTTTCTCCTTTTGTTTCACTGAATAGCCGAACAGCCTGAGCGGCTATCCTTCCTGCTAAATTAGGTCGCCATGGAGAGACAATTGCAAAAATGACACCCGGTGAAATTGAATTAGCTTGACCTAGCCCAATGATTTCATCCTTTTCAGAAATTTCCTCTAAAATAATACCCTCTGAATGAGAGGAGAAATAATTGTTATTGTTCCTACTCTCATAAATATTTCTTTTAACCTTCATAAATTTGTCGAATAAATTATTTTGTCTGGATTCACAACTATGAACTAAATCTTTTGGCAACCGGGAATC
>JAAXTT010000066.1 GCA_013336365.1 Peptococcaceae bacterium | reverse complement strand
AGCGTGTTTTTCAGAGCTTAATGGCATTCTTCCTTCATCAGCCGGAATCAGACTATATTTTGGCAGGGCATTCGGGGAAAAATTTGCCCTGATTGTTTCAATTTTTTACATGCTGGTAATAATGGGTGTGGTAGGTGCAGAAAGCTATATTTTAGCCAATGTTCTTAGCAATGCAATGCCCTGGGTAACTCCCTTCGTTTGGATAATAGTTATGCAGAGCTTGGCTACTGTAATCAATATAAGAGGAATAAGAATTGCCGGGAATTTTCAGGATTTGATAACCTATTGTTTAATTGCTGTAATATTGGTTTTAAGCTTTTTAGGTTTAAAAGAAGTGGACTTTCAGCTAACTGCCCCATTTTCCACAGGGGGTATGGGAAATCTCTTTAACGCAGTAGCAGTAGGTGTTTTCCTGTTTGTAGGCTTTGAATGGGTAACACCCTTGGCTGAAGAGGTATCTGATTCCCGGATCATCTCCAAGGGAATGTTTTATGCAGTAGGTGTATTGAGTGTTGTGTATTCCTTGTTTACCGTGGTAATGACAGCCAATGTTCCAAGAGAACTGCTTGCCAATTCACCGGTTCCTCAATTGCTTTTTGCCAAGGAGATTTTTGGTGCTGCCGGAGTACCACTGGCGGTTCTGATAAGCCTGGGGGCGTCCATTACCACCTTCAATGCAGGGCTGTTAAGTGTATCACGGTTTTTTTATGCTACTGCTCGGGAAAAAGCACTTCCTGCAGTTTTTAGCAAAGTCAGTATTCGTTACTTTACGCCCTGGGTTTCTATTTTGGCGGTTTTTTCTGTTGGGCTTATGATTTCGATGCTGGTTTTGTTTAGTGGGAAATATTTGATTTTAGTAAATATGGCTGCTGGAACTGAGTCAGTTATCTATGCTTTGGCTGGTGTAGCAGTTTTAATCTTAAGAAAAAAAATGAGAGATCGAGAGGAAAGCTATAAGGTTCCTTTTGGTCCTATTATCCCGGTTTTGACCTCGGTTGTCTTTACTGCTCTTGCCCTGGGGGTGTTTTACACTGATCCTTTAGCAACCCTTTTTGTAGCTGTTTTGGCTGCTTTGATTTGGTGGTATGTGGCAAATATTGTTCCTGCTATAAAGGAAAAGGCCAAAAACAGCAGGCCGGTCCGCAGAAGACCAAAACCTTTGGAATAACAAGTTTTTATAAATATGCAAAAAACATGGAACATTTTACCGTAGATAACAGTCATAAAAAATATGGAACACTTTACCGCAGAGTACAGTCATAATACATTGGCAGGAGTAAAGGAGAACAAGCAAATGTCTGACGTTATAAGGATGAAGTTGAACAGAACAAATTCCGGACCGACATTTTTGGCGTTTTTTTTCCTTGCCTTTCTAATGTTTTTTTTCCTTGCCTTAGCCCCCGGCACAGCCTTTGCTGATCAGGCGACGGTAAAGGGCAGTGCGGTTAACTTGCGATCCGGACCCGGAGTAGATAATGGGATAGTGGGAAAAGCACTTAAGGGCGAGCTTTTTACTATTTTAGCCAAGGACGGAGACTGGCTTAAGGTTAATAAAGCAGGAACTGTCAGCTGGATAGCCGGTTGGCTGACTGATATAAAAAAGACCGGTGTTTCTGTTGTGGCTGCAAGCAGCAGTGCCCCTATCAAGGGCTCAGTAATTGAGATAACCGCCGATTCGGTAAATATCCGGGAAGGCCCCGGAACTGCAAATAAAATAATCGGACGAGGACAAAAGGGTAATAAATTTGTTCTGCTGGATTCCTCCGAAGGCTGGCACAAAATTTCCACAGAGGGAACAGCCGGCTGGATTTTTGCTCAATATAGCAAGGTCGCTTCTGCCTACGAGCCTCCCAAGGAGGTAGCTAAAGATATTATCAATAAAGCAGCAGACACAGACCAGGTCATTATAAATGGCAGTCTAGTCAATGTCAGAAGTGGACCTGCCACCAGCTTTTCAGTTGTAAGCTCTGTGCCCAAGGGCAGTAGCTTGAAATTTTTAGAGCAGTCCTCCGATTGGTACAAGGTTCAGCTGGATACCGGAAAGATAGGTTGGGTTGCATCCTGGTTGACCCAGATTCAAAGAGTGAAGGATGCTCTGTCTACAGCACCTGCTGTTGCTAAGCCTGTAACCATTCCGGTGGTAGTTGATTCGAAGGTGGGTATTGTTGTACCGGAGAAGGAAACACCCCCGGTAGTAACAGTAATTCCCTCAATAGAGCTAAAGACCTTGACCACAGAGGCTAAGGGGGAAACTACTACAATCAACATTGGGGTAGAGGAAGGCTCAATAAGCTATGATATTGGCTCATTAAATAAGCCGGACCGATTATATATTGATATAAAGGGCTACTCTCCGGGCAATGTAAAAAAGGAATTTTCCTCAGTTTCAGACCTGGTCGGCAGTATAAGGGTTGGCTGGTACAGCAAAGCTCCGGATTTGACAAGAGTAGTTTTGGATTTAAAAGCAAGGATAAATTATCAGGATGTACTTTCTAAAGATGGGAAAAAACTGACCTTGGTAATCAAGCCACAGATAAGGAAGAACCCCTCGGGAGCTACGATAATTCTTGATCCGGGACATGGAGGCAGGGACCCCGGTGCTATTGGTCCTTCTAAGGTGCAGGAAAAGGCAGTCAATCTAGCCATTGCTCTGGAAACTGAAAGGATCTTAAAGGGCTATGGAATCAATGTTATTCTTACCAGGGCAGAGGATGTATTTGTTGAACTTGCTGATAGGCCGGCTGCCCCGGATTTGACAGTGGTGGATGCCTTTGTGAGTATTCATTCAAATGCCAATAACTCAAATACAGCTAATGGAACTAATACCTATTATTTAAGAGAAAATATCCCGGATTATAAACAGGACAGGCTTCAGAGCATGTATCTTGCCCAGGGGATTCAGAAATATTTGACTGAGAGTATAAAAAGGCAGGATAGAGGACTGCTCCAGGCAAATTTCATAGTATTGACCAGATCTAAAGCACCGGCGGTTTTGATTGAAACAGCCTTTATCTCTAACCCTGAAGAAGAGGCACTCTTGGCTGCAAAGGATTTTCAAAGAAAGGCAGCTGAGGGTATAAGCAGGGGAATAATAAATTATCTAACCGGTAAGTAGTAAAAAGCCAGCAAATAAATTTGCTGGCTTTTTTTTGGAGAACAAGATAGGTCTTTATGTTAGAATAATAGGGGAAATAAAGATTAGAGGTAAAAAAATGGATAATCCGGTTTTGTTGTCGGATTTTTTAGATTCAAATGAAGCTCTCATAATTAAGGGACTCCTTGAAAGCAATAATATTGCCTGCTATTTACATGATAATTCCCTGGGCACCTTTTTCCCTTTTTCAATCGGTCAGACAGCAATTATTGTTAATGAATCGGATTTGGAGAGGGCTAGGGAGTTAATCAATTCCTTTAAGGGGGGGCTATGACTATTAAAGTAGGCATCACAACCACAGTACCTTCAGAAATAATATATGCTGCAGGAATGACTCCTGTGGATTTGAATAATGTCTTTATTCAGGCTGAAGACCCCTGCAGCCAGGTGGATCAAGCTGAAACAGCAGGCTATCCCAGAAATGTTTGTGCTTGGATAAAGGGTATATACAGTACGGTTCTAGACTCTGACATTAAGAAAATGATTGGGGTCACTCAAGGAGACTGCAGCAATACCCATGCTTTAATGGAAACCTTGCAGTTGGCAGAGGTTGAAACATTGCCCTTTGCCTTTCCTTATGAGCGGGATTATGATTTATTGAAAAGTGAACTGGAAAAATTAATGGGACATTTTCAGGTCAGCTGGCAACAGGTTTCCGAAACTAAATACCGGCTTGATAATATCCGCAAAAAGGTTCACCGACTAGATTTGTTAACCTGGAAGGAAAATCTGGTCAACAGTTGGGAAAACCATTTATTTCAGGTGAGCTGCAGTGATTTTACAGGAGATCCCGAAGAATTTGAAAAAACAGTTGATGACAAGTTGACTGAGGTGGCGGAAAGGTCACCGGCAAAGGGTGGCCTTAGGCTGGGTTATATAGGAGTTCCCCCGATAATCATTGATCTATATGATTATTTGGAAGGCCAGGGAGCCAGAGTTGTTTATAATGAGGTGCAGCGGCAGTTTTCCATGCCCTTTGAAACAAATGATTTGACTCAGCAATACAGGGAGTACTCCTATCCCTATGGAATGTTCTATCGACTGGAGGATATCCAAAGGGAGATAGCCAACCGACAGCTGGACGGAATAATTCACTATGCCCAGAGCTTTTGCTATAGGCAAATAGAGGACCTGATAGTCAGAGACAGGATAAGCCTTCCGGTCCTCACTCTTGAGGGGGATCGTCCCGGCAAAATGGATGCCCGGACTAAAATCAGAATAGATTCCTTTTTGGAAATGCTGGATTAGTATTTGGGTAATCGATAATATTAAGGCAAGTTTAGGTAAAGGAGTGGAAGCTTTTTGCGAATTACAGTTCTTGGCTGCTGGGCCCCTTATCCAAGGGCAGGAGGTGCTTGCTCCGGCTATCTGGTTCAGGATGGTAATGCCAATGTAGTTATTGACCTAGGCAACGGTTCCTTTAGCAGTATGGTTCAGCTCTTTGATTTTCGCACAGTAAGAGCGGTATTACTGACGCATCTTCATCCTGATCATATGGCAGATCTGGAGTGTTTCAGGCATGCTATAGAGGGGGCAATAGCTGACGGCAGCAGAGCCCAGGGCCCGGTTACCCTAGTTATACCGAATAGTCCGAAGGAAACGGCTGAAGCCTTGGCTAAGAAAACAAAGGCTTTCAGAGTTGTATATATTGAGGAGCTGCCTTGGGAAACAGTACCTCTTGATGTGGAAGTGAGAGTTCTTGAGCTGGGCAATATCAGATATTATTTTTTACCGGTCAGGCACTCTATACCGGCCTATGCTGTAGGCGTAGATGGCTCCGGATATTTTGTTTTTTCAGGTGACACTGCTCCCATGGAGGAATTGGCATTGTTTGCTCACAGGGCTGATATTTTTATGTGTGAAGCCAGTGGACTGGATAAGGATGAGGAAAAAATGAAGGGTAATCATATGACAGCAAGACAGGCTGGTATTCTGGCAGAAAAGGCAAAGGCCAAACAGCTTATTATTACCCATTTTTGGCCTGAATATAACCAGGAATTGCTTAAGCAGCAGGCGGAGGAAGGCTATGGTCAGCCTGTGGAGTTGGCTCAGGAGGGCCATACCTATTTCATATATTAAAAATAAAAAATTACAAATCAAGGGTGTGAAAGTGGAGGTTTACTATTGACTAGAGTAGATGGCAGAAGTCTGTCCCAGCTAAGACCTGTAAAGATAACCAGGGACTTTAATAAATATGCTGAAGGCTCAGTGTTGGTTGAGATTGGTGATACCAGAGTAATTTGCACGGCCTCAGTTGAGGAAAAACTACCTTATTTCAGGAAATTGGAGGGAACCGGGGGCTGGATTACAGCTGAGTATGGAATGCTGCCAAGAGCCACCGGGGTGCGTTCCTTCCGAGAGGCTGCCCGGGGAAGGATGACAGGCAGAACCTATGAAATACAGCGGCTTATTGGTCGTTGCCTAAGAGGGGTAGTTGACCTGGCGGCTTTGGGAGAGAGGACAATAACCTTGGATTGTGATGTAATCCAGGCTGATGGAGGAACGAGAACTGCCTCGATAACGGGGCCTTTGTTGCCCTTGCCATAGCCCTAAACGGTTTACTGGAAAAGGGTGCTATTTCAAGGATGCCTCTAAAGGATTTTTTGGCAGCTGTCAGTGTAGGTTTGCTTTCTGATTCTGCTATGCTGGATCTTTGCTATAGTGAGGATTTTGCTGCTGATGTGGATATGAATATAATAATGACCGGTCAGGGTAAATATGTAGAAATTCAGGGAGCCGGTGAGGAGGCATCCTTTACCAGGGAGCAGATGGATAGAATGCTTTCCTTGGCAGAAACAGGCATAGGCCAATTAATTGACCTGCAAAAGGATGCTTTAGGTGGGATAGTATTGAAAATCGGAAGGTGAAAAATATGCGAATTGTTTTGGCCAGTGGCAACAGGGGCAAGCTTGAGGAGTTGACCAGGATACTCAGTCCTTTAGGAGTAGAGCTCTCCTATTTAAAGGACTATCCGGAAATCTCCCCGGCACCCGAGGATGGGGAAACCTTTGAAGAGAATGCTATAAAAAAAGCCAAAGCGGTATGTGAGGCTACAGGTGAAATAGTTCTGGCTGATGATTCCGGTCTTCAGGTTGACTGTCTGAATGGTGCCCCGGGGGTGTTTTCTGCCCGGTTTTCCGGAGCTGAGGCCAATGACGAGAAAAACAATGAAAAGCTGTTAAGATTACTGAAGGGTATACCAAGGGAAAAAAGAGGTGCAGGCTTTGTTTGTGTTGTGGCTTTGGCTATTCCGGGAGGACAGGTTTATACTGCGAAGGGGACCTGTCGAGGGGTAATCAAGGAATATCCTGAGGGAGAGTCAGGCTTTGGCTACGATCCCCTTTTTGAGATACCTGATTTGGGAAAAACCTTTTCTCAGCTGGATCCGGAAACTAAAAACCTAATTAGCCACAGAGGCAAGGCTTTGGAACTAATGAAGGAGATAATATCCGGGTTGGTGATTTCATGAAAATCGGTTTAATAAGTGACACCCACAGGTTTTTGGCCAATGCTTACTTAGCTTTGGATAAAATGGGTAAAATAGATCTGCTTATCCATGCAGGGGATCATTACCGGGATGCTATGGAGATTGCTTCCCAAATTAATATCCCGGTTTATGGGGTAATTGGAAATTGCGATTATCTGTCTGAGGGTCCCATGGAGGAGTTGATTGAGCTAGAGGGAATTTTGATTTTTGTAACCCATGGCCACCGCTATCAGGTTAAGAGCTCTAAAGAAAAGTTATATCGCAGAGGACTGGAGCTGGGGGCCCGGGTGATTGTTTACGGCCATACCCATATTGCCCAGATTGAAAAACGATTTGAGCCGGGTTCTCCGGTAAAGAATGAGCTGTTGCTGATTAATCCCGGAAGCTTGGCAGCTGTCGAAGGGGGCCCGGGAATCAGCTATGGCCTGCTGGATATTCACGGCGGAGAGATAAATTCGCAAATTGTCTACTTTTGATTTGACTAATCCCCTGTTTTTATGTAGAATATAGTAGCTGTCAACAGAGAGACATTACTTGCGGGTGTAGCTCAATGGTAGAGCACCGGCCTTCCAAGCCGGCTACGTGGGTCCGATTCCCATCACCCGCTCCACTTGAATCTTCTTTTACTGCCTTTCCGATAGGCAATAAGGAAGATTTTTTTATCTATAAGGTCCAAAGTGTTCTATATCAAGCCAATTAGTAAATGAGGTAATAAAAATGAACGAATACCAAGATAATTTGCAGGAGGAAAATCTATATCTGGAAGAGACCCTGGCCCTTATCCACAGAGAGATAGAGAGCCAGACAAAAAAATTCAACAATAAAAAAAATGAGCTATTAGCTTTAAAAAGAGAAATGATGCAGGACACAGGAGGCACCGGGGTTTATCAAGGTGTGGCGGAAAACAGCCAATATCTCACTGAGGTAAACAGCAGTACAGCAATCTATAACCATATCAACATGCAGATAAGAAAGCATAAGAGCTTGATTAATTCCCCCTATTTTGGCAGGATTGATTTTCTTGAGGAGGGGGAGGACAAGGCAGAAAAGCTGTATATTGGTCTGGCAACTCTAATTGATTCAGAATCCAATGATATATACATATATGACTGGAGAGCGCCTATATCCAGCATCTATTATCAATATGGCCGGGGGGAAGCAGAGTATCTTTCGCCAATGGGCAAAATTAAAGGCCTGGTCAGCTTAAAACGTCAGTATAAAATAAAGGATTCGAAATTACTTTATTTTTTTGATTGTAACATTGCAATCAAA